>JAUVZS010000019.1:0-10721 GCA_030602435.1 Clostridia bacterium | reverse complement strand
AGTGGTGAGTGGTGAGTAGTACCACTCAACACTCTACCACTAACCACTCTACCACTAACCACTCACCCACTTAACTTCTGCCCAATCCCCGTTTGCAAGATAAATCTTCTCCGGGAAAAAACTAGCACCATTGGTTAATAGAGATTGACGGTGAAAGCCATAGTGAAAGAGCCAAAGAAGATAACTTGGGAGCTGGTTAAAGCACATGGACTGAGCGAAGAGGAATACAATAAGATAAAAGATATCCTGGGCCGAGAGCCCAGTTTTACCGAACTGGGTATCTTTTCTGCTATGTGGAGTGAGCACTGCAGCTATAAGAGCTCAAAACCGGTCTTGAGATTGTTTCCTACTTCGGGGAAGAATATTTTAGTAAAAGCAGGGGAGGAAAATGCCGGGGTCATCGACATCGGTGATGGATTAGCCATTGTGATGAAGGCCGAATCTCACAATCACCCCAGCGCGGTAGAGCCCTTTCAAGGAGCAGCCACCGGTGTAGGAGGCGTCCTCAGGGATATTTTCACTATGGGAGCAAGGCCCATTGCTCTTCTTAGTTTTCTGCGCTTTGGGCGTCTAGATAGTGAGCACAATCGCTATCTATTTACCGAAGTAGTGAGGGGAAGTACTACCTATGGCAATTCCGTCGGTATTCCCACCGTAGGAGGGGAAGTCTATTTTGATGAAACCTATGAAGGGAATCCCTTAGTTAACGTAATGTGTGTAGGGGTGGTGAACAAGGATGAGCTTATCAAAGCAAAGGCTAGTGGAGTAGGAAATCTTGTCCTCTATATGGGAGCAGATACTGGTAGAGATGGTTTGGGAGGAGCTAGCTTTGCCTCGCGAGACCTTACGGATGACTCGGACCGGGAGACATCTGCAGTCGCGGTAGGCGATCCTCTCCGGGAAAAGCTTCTTCTGGAGGCTTGTCTGAAACTTTTGAGGACGGGGGCAGTGGTAGGGATGCAGGATATGGGAGCAGCAGGACTTACTTCCTCTAGCTCAGAGATGGCATCCCGGGGAGGATGCGGGGTAGAGATAGATATTTCTCTGGTTCCCCGAAGGGAAGAAGGTATGATACCCTATGAGGTGATGCTATCCGAGTCCCAGGAGCGGATGCTTTTGGTGGTGAAGAAAGAGAAGAAAAAGCTAATCAGGAAGATTTTTGACAAACGGGACCTTCATGCTGTTAGTATTGGTCGGGTTACCTCGGATGGTTTTTTTCGAGTACTGGACAAAGGTAGAATAGTGGCGGAAATTCCTGCCAAGAGCCTGGCCGAAGAGGCGCCGGTTTATATCAGAGAAGAAAGAGAGCCCGCTTATTTAAAAAAAATAAAAGATTTCAGTATTTCCGCTATTCCTGAGCCTAAAGATTATAATGATATTTTAAAAAGACTATTAGCTTCACCTTCCATCTCCTCTAAACAATGGGTTTATGAGCAGTATAGCCCTATGGTAAGAACTGATACTATTCTTCAGCCAGGTGCCAATTGTGCCCTCATTCAAATTAAGGGAACAAAAAAGGCTATTGCTCTAACTACGGGCGGCAATGGAAGCTATTGCTATCTTAATCCCTATGAAGGGGGAAAAATTGCTGTAGCTGAAGCAGCCAGAAATGTTGTTTGTGCAGGAGCCAGGCCTTTAGCTATTACCAATTGTCTCAATTTTGGGAATCCCACCAAGCCGGCTGTTTTCTGGCAATTCAAGAAATGTGTAGAGGGGATGGCGGAAGCTTGCCGTATTTTAGAGACACCGGTAACAGGAGGAAATGTCAGCTTTTACAACGAAAATCCCACGGGAGCTATTGACCCAACGCCAATGGTGGGAATGCTTGGACTTCTGGAAGATATTGATCTTCGCTGTAGGCCAAATTTCAAGGAGGAAGGAGATATAATTGTTCTTTTGGGTGAATGCAGCCAGGAACTGGGAGGAAGTGAATATTTTAGAGTGGTTCACAGCTTCAAGGGAGGAAATTCTCCCCAGATTAACCTGGAAAGGGAGAAGGCAGTTCAGAAAGCCTGTCTTGAGGTAATCAGGGCTGGTTTAGTCAGTTCCGCCCACGATTGTTCGGAGGGTGGTTTGGCTGTTGCTCTTGCTGAATGCTGTTTCTCTGAATCTAAGAGCAAAATAGGAGCAGTTATTGAATACCTATCACCTTTTAGAACCGATGCCTTGCTTTTTGGCGAGGCTCAGTCTCGGATTATAATTTCCTGCCGTCCTAAAGATTTTACTCAATTAAAAATTATTGCTCAAAAGAATAAAGCTCCTCTTTCAAAATTAGGGGAAGTAAGAGGGATGAGGTTAATTATTAAAAGAGATAAAGCTCCTCTTGTAGATATGCCCATAGATGAACTAGAGAAAAGATGGAAAGAAGGACTAACAGATAGCATTTAGTAAGGGATAAGGTAAAGGAATAAGAATGAGAGAGAAGGAAATAAAGAGAATAGGGTTGGTTCTTTGTTTTCTTCTTTTTTTTGTAATTAGCAGTGGGAGAGTAGGAGCTTATCCCTTTAAGCTGGGGGAGAAATTAATCTATACCATAGAGTGGTCTGGAGCTCCTCTTCTTGTAAAAGTTCTTGCAGGAAAATCTGTGGGAAAACTGGTCCTAGAGGTGGAGGAGAAACTAACTCAGACAAATGGGCAGCCTGCCTATCTCTTCTCTTGGAAGCTGGGAACCGCAGGTATTTATTCCTTGTTTTTTTCTTTGGATGAGAGAAGAGAAAGCTATGTTGATATTGATACCTTTTGTCCCTACGAAGTGACCATTTATTATAAGGAGGGAAAAGATCTTCTTAAAGATTGGGTTATTGAGATAGACCAGAAAACTGGGGAAGCCTTAATCAGGGATAAAAAGAGTGGGCAGGAGGAAACCAGGCTCCTTTCCTTGCCTGTTTTCGATATACCCTCTTTGATTTACTGGTTAAGAACTCAAGAGCTAGAGGTAGAAAATGTATTTTCACTCTTTTTGCTTAAAGACGTCAAAACGGAGACTGGGAAGGAGGAGATAAAAGAAGGGAAAGTGCAGATTAAAGTGGTCAGAAAGGAAGAGATATATATCCGTGATGAACCCTATTTAACCCTTTTGTGCGAGGAAGTGAACTCAGAAAAATCAGGAAAAATAAAGGTGTGGTTTTCTGCGGATGAAAGGTATCTTCCAGTAAAAATCGAGGTAGATGTAGGAGAAGGAACTCTTATTGCTTCTCTAGACCTGGGAAAATCTATCTTCTAATAAAAGTTGAACTTTATCCCCAGGGAAAACTTTCCTCTCGGAAGAGAGTAGTCTTTCCAAAGTTTGTAATCATTTAATTCAAGTTGAATATATAAGTCCATATTTTTGCCCATTGTTTTGGAAATCTTTAATATTTCTCTTAAACCAGGGGATAGCTTATCTTCTGTCCTCTCCTCATAGTACCTTTCTCCAACAAACTGAGTATTTATCTCCACCCTCCAACTATCCCTTTTCCATCTTAGCCAAATATCTATTATACTTTGAGGCCAATAGGGAATCACTTTGCTTGGATCTTGAGCATTTTCAGTCTTTTGGTAAGTATAAGAGAAGCCCTGTTCAAAAGTTTCGCTAAAGCGAAACCGCAAATTGAGTTTTCCTCCCCAAGAGTTTATAGAGCGGTTTTCTGGTTTAACCAGTGACCTTATTTCGTCCCAATTCCAGATAATGTCTTGTCCAGTTTTAAGAAATCCTTCCAGAGAAAAATCTATTTGAGGGGAAAATTTATATTTGAATTTACCTTCATAATTCCAGGTGTTTACTGTTTTATTAAAATCAGGGTTTTCATTTACCTCTACATAATCCCGGAAAAGATACAAATCTGCAAATTTAAGAGAGTAGAACCTCTTTTCCACTACTACCTGAAACTCTCTTCTGGGGTCTATCTGATAGAACATCTTGAGATGGGGTATGATTTCACTTCCTACTTCCCCGATTTGTTTAATTCCTATCTCTAGTTCTCCGGTTAAGTTCTTTATCATTTTAAAGGCTATGGCTTCATTTCTTACCCAAAGATGAATTTGATTATTTGCATAGGAGCTATATTCGGCTTTAATTCCTGTATGGAAAGGGGTATCTGGTATCCCTAGTTCTATTTGCACTCCTGGGGTAATTTCCTGATAATGTTCTAGTTCTCCTGTTAATTCTGCCCTTTCCAGCCAGGCGAGAACTCTAAGGATGTTACCTTTCTGCAACTCAAGGGTAAGATTTCCTTTTAGGTCAAGTTTATTCTTATTTCTTTGCCCTTGAGGTAAGTTAATATTTTTTTGATATGCGTTCAAATCGAAGAGCAATTTTTTCTTTTTCGAAAAAGCCCAAATAGATTCTATATTTAGCCAATTTTCGTCTTTGGCAAGAGGTTTTTCTTTGTACTTTGCCCCTTCAGAACTTGAAATTCTTCCCAGGGTGAGAAGATACATTACTTTTCCTTTTTCTTTTCCATAATCAAATTGGTAAGCGAGACTACCATAACCGCCAACAGAGGCAGAAATATGAAAATAGGGGAGGAGAGATTTTTCTCTTGGGGTAGGGTAATAGATTTTCTCACCTAAGGGAAGCTGGATAAGTGGTTGAGTTAATCTCTTCTCTCCTCGATGTTGCATGAGAGAAACCTTTTTAGTCCTTGTATATTTCCATGGAGTATAGTAGCTAATGAGAGGTTTTTCCAGGCGAAGTTCAAGAAGAGCAATGGGATAAATTTCTTTTCTTTCTTCAATGAAAGGTTTTACTAAGGGAAGAAGTTTCTCTATCTCTTTTTCTAAACCAGGGAAAAAGAGGGAATGATAGTAGGTTTTCTCAGCAAGTTCAGCTTCAAAAGGAGACTGAACCGAGCTTTTTCTTCCTCGATGCTCCATAAGGGGGAAAGTTCTGGCTCTTGTTATTTCCAGGTAAGACCTATCTTTTCCTTTGACCACTATAATAGGAAGTTCGGTAGAAAGGGGTTTCTCTTTTACAGGCTCTTCTGCGCTGAGTGAACTTGATAAAAATAAGAGAAGTAAACCTAATATAGCGTATAGCGTATAGCGTATAGGAGGTAGTGTAAACCGTCTAGTACAGAGTGTAGTATTGCTTTGTTCCATTTTATATTTCAAATTCATCACTCGTAAATTGTATTGCATATTATATATATCGTATTGCGTTAAGAGAGATATTTTTTATTTGTAAATCATCCTTTTTCCATTTATCTACTATTATCCTTTACTATACGCTAAACGCTACCCGCTATACGCTAGTCCTCCAGTTCCTCAAGCCTTTTCTTTGCTTCGTTTCTCCACTTTTCTTCAAGGGTTTTTTCTTTAATGATTTTTTGATATTCCTCTTTGGCTTTCTCTATCTGACCAAGAGCTTGATAGGATAATCCTGTCTGCAATCGAGCCTTGACTCCCCATTCCTTATATTGAGAGTAGAGTATAGGAACCCTCAAATATTCTTCTATTGCTCTCTCAAAGTTTTTTTCATTAAACCAACAATCTCCTATTCTAAATTGAGCCTCTACTTTAAGGCCGCTTTCTTCACTATTCTTAACAACCCAGGTGTAATGGTCCCGCGCTTGGGCAAGTTTATTTCTCTTGAGCCACGAATTAGCCAGTTTTAGATGAGCCTGGGGGATTAAATCACTGGTAGGGAATTGAGTAATAAATTCCTCAAGGGTTTCTCCTTGCCTCTCCCAATCTTTGAGGTTCTCCCAGCAAAGGGTGGTTTCGTAGAGAGAATTATGGAGAATACTTTTTTCCTTGGCTATCTGGAGAGCTCTTTTGTAGGAGTCAATTGCCTCTCCGAATTTCTCTTGTCCAAAGAAAGACTCTCCCAGCCTATAATAGACTTCCCCTCTTCGAGTCTCTTCTTTCGGGAAAAGCGGAAGGAGCTCAATGAATTGAGAATAAGCTAATTCTGCTTCACGAAACTTACCTAATTTATAAAAAGACCACCCTTGCCGATAATAAGCATCAGGAAGATAGGAGCTTTTGGGGAAATCGTTGATTAGCTTTCCATACTCAGATAAGGCTTTCTCGTAATCTTCTCTTTCCCAGAAGTAGCTAGCTATCTTGTATTGGGCATAATCTGCGCTTTCAAAATTGGGATAGTCTTTTACCACTCTGCGAAAGGCAGTTAGAGATTCGGCTTCTTTTTCCATTTTATGGTAGCATTCACCTGTTTTAAGTAGAGCCTCTGGAGTAAGATTGTTCTCTGGATACTTCTCCATAAGAGTTTGGAAGGTTCTCAAGGCCTCTTCATATTTTTGCTCATTATAATTACACTGCCCTATCCAAAAGTAGGAGAGTGGCATGAGCTCTTCTGCCTGAGGATAATCTGAAATCACCTTTTGGAAAGCTGCCCGGGCCTCTTCAAATTTATTTTGATAAAAGTAAGTCCAACCTATGGCACATTGAGCGTCACTGGCCAAAAGATTTTCTGGATAAAGCTTGAGGAGTCTTTCGTATTTCTCTTTTGCTTCCGGATATTTTCCTAGCTTAGAGTAAGAAGCAGCTATTTGATATATAGAGGTGGGGACAAGGTGAGAGGTAGGAAAATCTTTCTCTATTTTTGAATAACTGAGAATAGCTTTCTCAAAATCTTTAAGTTGAAAAAGAGAGTTTCCCATCTCCAAAAGAGAATCATCTACCCATTTACTCTGAGGATAATTCTGGATAACTTTTTCAAATTCGCTCTTAGCCTCCCCGAATTGGTTTTGTTCAAAGTAGCACCAGCCCTTCTCATATTGAGAATAGCTGGCTAGGGGATTTTCAGGATAGTTAGTGATGACTTTTTGAAAAGTCCCCAGTGCCTCCTCATATTGGGAAAGATTAAGATGGCACTCTCCTAGTTGAAAAAGAGCATCCGAGTTATATTTATAGGAGGGAAATTCATTGATTAATTGGCTGTAGTAATCTGCTGCTTGACTAAGTTTTTCTTCAGCCAGATATGTATAAGCGATTCTATATAGGCAGTCTTTAACAAACTCACTTTGAGAATACTCATCCATTACTTTTAGATAATCATCTTTTGCCTGGCTGTATTCCCCTTGATAATAGAGACTATCTCCCAGGCGAGTCCATGATTCAGCAAGATGAGGCGATTCGGGAAAGGAATCAATGAAGTTCTGGAAAGCCTTAGCCGCCTCTGGGTAGTTTTTTTCCTCAAAATAGGTATAAGCAATGCCAAAATAGGAATCTTCCCAGTATGATTTTTCCTTAGTATCGGCCAGTGCTTTCTTATAAGTTTCTCTTGCTTCTTCATGCTGACCTAACCGGTAAAGAGCTTCTCCTTGCCAAAAGTCTTCTCCCGCTAGCCCAAAATCATCAAAGGCCTCTCTATATTTACCTTCTTTAAGGTAAGAGTCCCCTCGCTCTAGAAGTGCCCAGGATAGATATTTTGAAGGGGTATAATGGGAAATAAAGCGGGAGTATTCTTCTATGGCCTGGCTATATTTTTTCTCTAAATAAAGGATTTTGGCTATGTTATATTGAACCTCAGAAATTTTACTAAATTTGGGAAATTCAACCCTCAACCTCTTGAAAACCTGGAGGGCCTGGGGGTATTTCTTTAGCTCAAATGAGGCATGTCCCAATGAATAAAGAGAAAAGGAGAGAAGCTGGCTCTGAGGATAGTCCTTAATTAATCCTTCATAATAGGATTTGGCTTTCTCGTAATTGCCTAGAGAGCAATGACATTCTCCCAGAAAATAGTCACATTCACCTATCTCTATACGATAGAGGTTATCGTCAATCTTAATCTCAATCTCGTCACTTCTAGGATATTTTTCAACAAGGATCTCAAAAGCAGAGATAGCTTCTTCATACTTATTTTGCTGCCAGAGAGCCATTCCTTTCCAGTATTGTGCCTCGCTACATTTCTCATATTCTGGAAAATTGTCAATGAGCTTTTGAAATTGTTCGGCGGCCATACCAAATTTTCCCTCTTCATACAGCCCCTTAGCAAAACGAAGTTGATCATACGCCTCTCTCTTTACCCCTTGAGCCTGAGAAAGGAAGACAAGGCTCAATAGAATTAGTCCTATTCCTATAGTCCATTTTTTCTTCATATTCCACCTTCTTTATGGAGTTGTTAAGTTTATTCTATCGGAGAGAAGTTTTTTGTCAAGGAGTGCCTCAGGAAACGTCCTTCGGCAAGCGTATAATTAGACCTTAAAAATACCTTGGCACTATTTCTTCTTGTTCCGAAGGGTGAAGGGTACTCCAAGACAAAATTGACAAAGAAGGGTTATCTTGTAAGATATTATCAGTGATTTTCGGCAGTTATAAAGCACTTCAAAAGCCGTGACTCATCGCTCGTGACTCATGATTTGTAAGTAGTTAATTAGTTGAGTGGTCAGTTAATCAATTAACTAATGTGGAAAAAGTAGCTGCTCCTTTTAGAAACACGACATACGATATACTATATACGATGTACGGAATTTAAAATGACTGAATTTGTTCACCTCCATACCCACAGCGATTACAGCCTTCTTGATGGAGCTTGCTCTATTTCCCAGTTAGTTAATCAGACCTACAAATTTGATATGCCCGCTCTTGCCCTAACCGACCATGGGAACTTATTTGGAGCTATAGATTTTTACCAAAAGGCAAAGAAAAGACGGATAAAGCCTATCATTGGTTGTGAGGTATATATAGCTCCTTCCTCCCGTTTTAAGAAAAAAAAAGTAAAGGGTGAGGTTACTTCCTACCATCTGACTCTTCTGGCTAAAAATATAAAGGGCTATCAAAACCTTATGGAGCTGGTAACAGCTGGCTATCAGGAGGGTTTCTATTACCATCCTCGTCTGGATAAGGAGCTTCTTTCCCAAAAAAAAGAGGGATTGATTGCTCTTTCCGGCTGCACAAAGGGCGAAATTCCCTTTTTGCTCGGACAGAGTAGATTCGATAAGGCAAAAGAGGTTTGTCAGTTTTATCGAGATTTATACGGGGAGGATTTTTATCTAGAAATTCAGGATCTAGGTCTGGAATTTCAGGAAAAAATTAACTCATCTCTGGTGAATCTTTCCCAGGAGCTCTCTATACCTTTAGTGGCTACCAATGATATTCACTATTTAGAGAGAGAGGATGCTAAAGTCCAGGATGTTCTTTTATGTATTCAGACGGGAAAAGCTCTAAAGGATACTGATCGCCTGAAATTTACCTCTTCCCAGCTATACTTTCGTTCTTCTCAGGAGATGGGAGAAGTTTTTTCTCATCTTCCTGAAGCAATTTCTAATACCCGGCTCATCAGTGATAAATGTAATCTCAAGCTGGAGCTGGGTAAGCCTCACCTTCCTCTCTACAGAGTTCCTGCTGGGCGCGATCTTGATGGATATATAAGAGAACTTTGTGAAAAAAGGCTGCCTCAGTGCTATCCTACCCCTTCTCCCTCTCTAAAGGAGAGACTGGAGACAGAATTAGCTATAATTTCTAAGATGGGGTATACAGGATATTTTCTTATCGTCTGGGACTTCATCCATTATGCCAAAAAAAAGAAGATTCTTGTTGGCCCAGGCAGAGGTTCGGTGACAGGGAGTCTTGTAGCTTACCTTCTGGGAATAACTAATATCGATCCTCTTGCCTACGGACTTGTTTTTGAGCGATTCCTCAATCCGGAGAGAACAGCTATGCCTGATATCGATATCGATATTCAGGATGAGAGAAGAGTTGAGGTAATTGAATATGTAAGGAAAAAATATGGAGAGGATAACGTAACTCAAATTATTACCTTTGGAACTATGGCTGCCAGAGCTGCGGTGAGAGATGTAGGCAGGGTTTTGGGCATTCCTTATAGCAAGGTGGATCGCATCGCCAAACTTATTCCTTTCAATAGAGAATTAAAGATAGCTATAGAGGAAAGCAGGGAGTTAAAGGAGCTTTTAGCCGAGGATGGTGAGACAAAAACTCTTTTTGAGATTGCTCAGGGTATAGAGGGTCTCACTCGCCATGCCTCAACCCATGCTGCCGGGGTAGTCATTGCTCCAGATAAGCTTACCCATTATACTCCCTTGTATCGGACTAATAAGAATGAGATTACTACTCAATATGAGATGCATGCCATAGAGGCTATCGGCCTTTTGAAGATGGATTTTCTCGGTCTTAAAACATTGAATGTAATCGAGGATACTCTGCGTCTAATCAAAGAAAATAAGAAAAAGGAAGTTGATTTAGATAAAATCTCTTTAAAGGATAAAAAGACATACCGACTTCTCTCTGGAGGAGAGACATTGGGAGTTTTCCAGGTAGAAAGCAAAGGGATGCAGGATTTAATTAAGAAACTTTCTCCAGAAAAATTTGAGGATCTCATAGCTATTCTTGCCTTATACCGGCCGGGACCCCTCCATAGTCGGATGATGGATGATTTCATCGATAGAAAGCGCGGACGAAGCGAAGTTAAATATCTACATCCTAAGCTCAAGCCTATCTTAGAAGAGACCTACGGAGTGATTCTTTATCAGGAACAGGTGATAAAAATCGCCAATGTCTTAGCCGGCTTTAGTCTGGGGGAAGCGGACATACTAAGAAGGGCTATGGGTAAAAAAGTTCCCCGCTTGATGGAAGAACAAAGAAATAAGTTTATTGAAGGGGCAAAAAAGCAAGGGTTTGATACATCTTTAGCTACACGAGTTTTTGAATTAATGGCTCATTTTGCTGGGTATGGTTTTAATAAGTCCCATTCTACTGGTTATGCCCTTATCTGCTATCAGACAGCCTATCTTAAGGCTAACTATCCTTTAGAGTTTATG
>JAUVZS010000190.1:0-3867 GCA_030602435.1 Clostridia bacterium | reverse complement strand
GGAGGAAAAAGAAAGATTTACTGTTTGAGGAGCGAAGCGACGAGTTTAAATCTTTCCCGTAGCGAAGAAGCTGAGCAGAAATAATCTAAAGCGGATATACAGCGACAGAAGAAAATTGTCCTGAGGCATTTCTTGACTTGCTGGGAATATGTGATAAAATATGTAATATCTATAGTGGCATACGTCACTATCAAAAGTAGAGGAGGTGTAAAAATTTTTGGTTACAATTAAGATAGATGATTATAATTCTTTTTCTCAAGCCTTAAAGCGTTTTAAGATAAAATGTCAACAATCTGGCTTAAATTCTGAAATTAAGAGACATCGAGAATATGAAAAGCCTACGGAGAGAAAGAGGAGAAAAAGACTTAAAGCTATTCGAAGGCAAAAAAGAAACATGTTGAAATTGCAAAGTCAGCGAATGAGAAGTTATTAGTCCCTGTCCTAGCGGCGACGAGGAAAAGCTTTTGAGCTAATGTGTTACCCATGGGAATCTCTACTTCGGATATAGAATGCATCTTAAAACAATGAGAACCATAATATATCTGAGAGGATACCCCCTTTGAAACTCCAACTCAAAAGCTTTGCCTCAGGTCGTGAGGACAGGGGTTTTTACAGAAAGCGAGTATTGTGTTGCTGCGCATTCTTTTTATGGGAACTCCCAAGTTTGCCTGTCCTTCCTTAGGAACTTTGATTCAGAGAACAAAACTGGTTGGGGTAGTTACTCAACCTGACCGTCCCTCAGGAAGAGGGAAAAAATTTATATCTTCTCCCGTAAAAAAACTAGCCCAAGAAAAAGATATCCCCCTCTATCAACCTGAGAGTGTAAATAGTAAGTCTTTTATTTATGAAATGAGAGAGATTGCACCGGATCTTGTAATAGTGGTAGCCTTTGGACAAATTCTTTCTTCGGAATTTCTCTCAATTCCCAGAATCTATTCTCTAAATCTTCATCCTTCTCTTTTGCCCCGCTATAGAGGTCCCGCTCCTATTCCCTGGGCAATAATAAAAGGAGAGAAAGAAACGGGTGTAACTATCCAAAAAATAGAAGAGGAGGTAGATGAGGGGAGAATAATCCTTCAAAGAAGTCTGCCTATCGGGGACTCAGATACAGCTAAGGACATGGAGGAAAAACTTTCCTTATTAGGAGCAGAGCTTCTGCTGGAAGCGATAAAAATGATAAAGGAAGGTTCGGTTAAGTACAGAGCTCAGGATAGAGGGCAGGCTAGTTATGCTCCTAAAATAGAAAAGAGAGATGGGTTAATTAAATGGGAGAGATCCTTTCGAAATATTCATAATTTGGTAAGGGGATTGAATCCTTATCCAGGTGCTTTCACCTTTATCAAACTAAGGGGTGAAAGAACCAGGATTAAGATCTGGCAGACGGAATTAGTAGAGGAAAAGTTTGAGGAAAAAAGGAAAGCTGAACCGGGTGAGATTATAAAAATATGGAAGGAGAAAGGTTTCCTGGTAAA
Organism: Clostridia bacterium; assembly: GCA_030602435.1. GTDB lineage: Bacteria > Aerophobota > Aerophobia > Aerophobales > AE-B3A > JAUWRC01. The sequence continues at coordinate 2,395 of JAUVZS010000190.1, read as the reverse complement.
GGGAGGAGAAGGGCTCTTGCTAGTTAAAAAACTTCAATTACCCGGCCGAAATCCCATCTCTGGCTATGATTTCGTAAAAGGGTATCAAGTTAAAAAGGGAATGGTTTTAGGTCGTATATAGTATATCGTATTTCGTATATCGTATTGCGTACGGTGCATCAGTCAATACGCACGACGAGATACAAGTAATGAGCAATGAAAATGGATGAGAGAGAGACTCATCGTTCTTTTTTTCCTCTCCCCTATGGGGAGAGGATTAAGGTGAGGGGAAAATGAATGAATTCGGAGAATTTTCTACCTAATTTAGCCAGAAAAGCGATAGAAGAGTATCTTATTAACCGGAAGATAATTTCTCCTCCTGAGCAAATTCCTAAAGAATTCCAAAAGAAAGCCGGAGCTTTTGTTTCTCTGCATAAAAAAGGCAGGTTAAGAGGTTGCATAGGTACCTATCTTCCTACACAGGAGAATCTTACTCGTGAGATTATAGAAAATGCCATTAGTGCCGCTACTCGAGATCCTCGTTTCCCACCTGTAGAAAAAAAAGAGCTCAAGGATTTGGAGATATCAGTGGATGTTTTGAGTTCACCTCAAGCCATTAGTTCTAAAAAAGAATTAGATCCTAAAAAATACGGGGTGATTGTAAGTAAAGGATGGCAGAGGGGATTGCTATTACCAGACTTGGCAGGTATAGATACGGTTGAGCAGCAGTTAGAAATTGCCGCACAAAAGGCAGGATTGGCTGGTATGCCCATAGAAAAACTGGAAATTCGTCGCTTTACCGTCACGCGTTATAAGTAGCGGTGCGATTCATTGCGCATCGTAGCGGTGTGATTTATCGCATATTGTGATAGCGGATAACAGATGGTGAGCGGTTAATTGGTGAGGGGAAATTCTTTTCTTCACGAGATACGAGCGACGAACAACTAGCAACGAATCTGGTAGCGGTGCAGGGAATTTATCAAGATATCTTCTAGCTATTGCTTAACAGGCTTGAAAAATGTCTTAAATCCTTATCTTTGATATGATTTTTGTTATCATACTAAACTGTGAGGAACTGCGAGTTTTGATAAGTTTTTACCTTGTTTGGTAACAATTTGGTAACTTGACTTTTATTTTAAATCCTTCAAATAAATATATCCACTTCCCAGCATCTTATCGTAGAACTCCTACTATCTTGGTAATTTCTTCATCTCCAGCTTCTATCCTCCAGATGTATACCCCATTATTAACCTCTTCTCCATACATATTAACTCCATTCCAAGCCCATTCCTTTTCTTCGCTTGATGAAAAATAACTATTCCACTCATAAACTATTAAACTATTGAGGTTAAAGATACGAATGCTTACATTCGTTGACTCACTAACTCTAATAATAACTTTGGCAGGTCCAGAACGCACTACAAAAGGTTTTTGAAATCCTAAAGAAAGGAGCTGCGTAGTTACAGCTGCTGAAGCTTCAGAAGAATTTCCACTCTCGTTACTTGCTATATCTTCAGCTCTGACCACATAATAATAGGTCATCCCTAAAATAATATTGTAGTCAATCCATTCATAGGAGTTCTGGCCACTAGCAATAATTATCCCTACGGGTGTGTTAAAATTCTCTCCCCCTGAATAGGTTCCTCGATATATGTTGTATTGGTCTAGATCTGTTTCAGTCGGCACAGTCCAAGTAAGTTTAATGGTACTATCAGTTGCTATAGCTGTTAAAGTATAAGGAGCGGGAGGAGAAGACCGGTCAATTAGTATAGTTTCACCAGAGGTTATGGTATTACCACTATCACCATCCTCATCTACTAAAGCCCCTTCGGCAAGGGAAAAAGTTGCTTGTCCATCAGGTACTTCATCAGTCACAGTAAAGTATCCTGTAAATGTAGATCCAGGAACTATGCCAGCAAGGGTGATATCTGAGCTAGAACCATCGCTAAAAGTTATAATTAACGAGGTAGGTACTTGGGTAACATCTTCTGAGGTTCCAAGGATGACTGCAACATCTGTGTTTTCGGTGACTGAACTTGGGTCATATATTATAGAAGCTGTTGGAGCAATACCATAATCAGCTGTTATCTGTTTGGCACTGAAGACACCATCGCCAGCCAGGTCAGCAGTGATAGTTGCTGTTTGCCCATCAAATAAAGCTAACTTGTCATTCGCATCATCATTTACCCCAGAGTAAATCACGAAGGACCCAAGGTAAAAAGAATCTCTATTGCTGTCGGTAACGTTGATAGATATTGTATTTCTTATTTGGTCATTTTTTACAGTCAATGTCTTTGTATCACCTTTTGTTTCCGTATCCGTTATCTTTAGATATATAGTATCTCCATCTCCAAACTTTGTTGCTTCTTCTGTGCGAGAAGAATCGCTGTAAATCCATAACATATCTATTAGGCCA
>JAUVZS010000240.1:0-3085 GCA_030602435.1 Clostridia bacterium | reverse complement strand
GTATGGGTCAAAAGACCTCCACACCTATCCTGAGGTGTCTTAGGTGAGAGGAATCATTCCAATTTTGTGAACCCAGAAAAACTGTCCCAATGCCAGGACGAGTTAGATTGACAAGAAGAAATATTGTAGTAGGATACATTTGTACCAGTGCGGTTTATAAAGAAATTTAGAGGGAGATTCTGTGACTCGAGAGAAGACAAATGAGAATATATAAGAAGAATAACTTATATCTTGACACTTCAATTCCGAACTTTATGTTGGCAAAAGAATCGCCAGCGGAGCAGTTTATTACAAAAGCATTATTCGACGAAATTGAAATGGGAAAACATAAAGGTTTTATATCTCGAGTAGTAATTGATGAAATCAGTCGGGCTTCTGAGCCAAAGAGAACCAAGTTATTATCTCTGGTCAAGGACTTTGAAGTTTTAGATGTTACCCCTAACTGTGAAATACTAGCAAGGGAGTATATCAGAAATGGGACAATCCCGCAAAAATATGAGGCCGATGCTTTGCATATAGCAATTGCTACTATACACAATATGGATATCTTAGTAAGTTGGAACTTCGCTCACATTGTAAGGGTGAAAACAAGAAAAGACGTTAACGCAATCAATGCTCTATTAGGATATAAATCTATAGAGCTTGCTTCACCTCAGGAGGTGATAGAAAGTGATTGAAGAACCGAAGGCAATGGCGGAGATTCACAAGATTAGAGAAGAACTTTATGAAGAAAGAAAAGGAATGTCTACAGAAAAAAAGATAGAGGCCATTAATAAAAGCACAGAGCAGCTATTAAAAGAACATGGATATAGACTTATCCCCACCAATAAAGGAACATGGGTGATTTCGAAATCTTAGTTAGACTTTCCTAAAGCTAAATAAATATCATTATTCTTCCTCAAATAGGTAGTCCTTACCCTTCTATTTCATTTTCAAGAGGTTAAAACACCGTACTTTAGACAGCAGGTGTTAGAAAATCCTAATTAAATTAAGGTTCGATAGGTCTTCACGAAATTCTAAACCTGCATAAATAAAGGGTTTCAGAGAGTGCAAAAATGTAATTTCCTAAGGTCTTGAAACCTTTGCTATATGCGGATCTGCAAGGTTGTTCTTTCAAAAATACCTCAAAAAAGGCCTGTTTTTACCCCCATTTTTGGGGTACTTAGGAAGTTTTTACTTTTGTGAAACCCTCTCATGAGAATTTTCTTATTATTCGTTACGAGAGAAAAGTAGTTTCCTAAGTTCATCGCTTTTGGTACTCTCCAGAAGGTATAATTTCGCTGACCTTCACAAAAGGAGAGTACCTATGAAACAGATTCCTTTATTTAAACCGGAGAATCTACCCCCACGTATTCTTTATGAGAAGCTCTTTGAGAATTTGCCTCATCTTAGCTGGGACAAGATGGGAGGAGGAAGACCCCCTACCTCAAGAGATTTTATTCTTAAGGCTTTAATCTATAAAGCTTTAAGAAGAATTCATAGTTTAACCGATATTGTCTTTGAGCTTAAGAATAATCCCTCGGTTCTAGCAGTCTGCGCAGGAGATGCTTTGAGTAGAATCCCTTCAGTAGAGCGGATCTCCTCATTTCTTAGAAATATACCCAACCAAAGGCTGACCAAAGTAAGAGATGTTCTTGTGGACACCCTCATCCAAGAAGGAGTAATAACTGCTAAAATAGTGGCCTTGGATTCTGGTCCTATACTAGCTAATGTTAAGGAGAACAATCTTAAAACCTCTGTGAAAGATAGGTTTGATAAAGATCGCAGGCCCAAAGGAGACCCAGAGGCAACTCTTTAGGATAATGGTTCACTATCCAAAGCCTTTCAAAAAGAAAATCTGCTACTTCTGGGGCTACCGGAATCACATCATAATTGATGCAGAGACAGAACTTTCTCTTTGGGAAAAAACTTTACCTGCGAATAAAAGTGAGATGCGCCAGGCCATTCCTATGCTCAAAGAGCTGATAGATAGACACCCCCTTTTGGAAATAGAAGCTGTATTAGGGGATGCTATATACGATACAGAAGACATCTTGAAATTCATCATAAAAGAACTTAAAGCAAAGCCCTGTATTCCCCGTAATCCCCGACGGGAGAAAAAAGAGGGATTCTATTTTCAAAAGAACAAAGTTTATTGCCCGGCAGATATTGCTATGCTTAGAAAAGGAAGAATGACCGTAGATGGAGTCACTTATCTTCAGTATACTTGTCCACTTCACTGGAGCAAGAAGATACGGCAAAGGTACCTTCTCTGTCCGGCAAATCATCCAAAGTTTTTCAGCCAGAAGGGCTGTAATTACTTAATTCGGCTAACTCCCAGCATAAGAGAAGAAATTGACTATGGAAGCCGGGAATTTAAATCCCTATATAACAAGAGAACATCTATAGAGAGGTGCTTTTCGCGCCTGCTCAGTATTACTATGCAGAATCCTACAACAGTTGGCTTGAACGCTACGCGGAATCACTGCAGTATAGCTCATATTACTTCTTTGCTTGTAGCCTTAACCGCTTGTCGAAGTGGACAGAAAGACAAAATCAGATTCATAAAGTCTTTTATTCCCAATTTCTTAGATGACTTCCGGAAACCTTCTTGAGAATACTAAATTTCCAAAAATGATTCACACTCTTAAAAAATGACTTTTGTGAAGCCCTATATGTAAGCTTTCTTAGTGAGTTCGATAATTTGAACTCCTTGAGTTAGATAGTTCATGTTGGCTTTTTCATGTTTTTCGATTGTCTTTCTTAATGCTCTCCCCTTGTTTTATCCATTCTTCTGACCGTTCAAATCCTTACTCTTAGATCCACATTCCAACATTATGCCTGGAGCGATTCTTGGGGGGCAGGTCGAAAGTGCTCAGACAAAATTGACTCTAAAAGATCAAAACCCAAGGGCTTGACAACTCATAACGAAGAAGAAAGGTATTCACCTTGAACTTTTCAAGAAAGATCAACTAAACAGTAATACTCGGAAAGGCCCATCACTTGCGGGTGGAGAAGATGTCATTTTGTCTCCATAGTGGACGATATTAGCTTTTATCTATGTTATCACCTCCTACTATGTGTAAGAATATTAGTTTTTTGATGG
>JAUVZS010000243.1:0-3023 GCA_030602435.1 Clostridia bacterium | reverse complement strand
AGGGTGGCTCTCAGGATAGCTCTTGTGTCAATGCCCCAATGTTCATAGAAGCGGCTATCTTCCGCAGCCACAGTGGCAAGAATTAGATTTGGGGAGATATCTTGCAGGGAAACCCACTGGCTTTTTCCCTCTTTATCAGAGAGGACCTCTCTCAGGAGATACCCATTGCGGTCGAGGATTCTCAAAGAAACTAGGGAGGCAGGCTGAAGCAGCTCGCCGGGGAAAGGAATGTATAAAGATAGGGCCAGCACTAGCAAGATAATTCCCAACGAAATAACAAGAATTTTCACTGAGACCTCTCAAAAATCAGATTTTGTCATTGAGTTCCACTGGAACAGAATTTAGCTTACAAACTTTCCCAAATATCAGCCGTGTAGAATGAGTAGATATTTTGTTTTATGAGAAGCTATATTCTATAAGGTAAGGATAACTATCGAGAATCTATCTGCATAGCTACAAATCATACTATTACTTTTCTCCATTGTGTCAATCAATGAAGGGAAGAGAGAATACTAACTTCTATGCTTGGAAAAGAATGGAGACTCTTTCTTGGCAGAAGTGAAGCGAGAGGGAAATCCGTTAATTTTTTCAAGGTTAGGTCAAGGTGATTTTAGACTAAGAAAAAAGGGTAAAAACCCTAAGGAGACTTAACGCAGCGGAAGCCCAGATTGTTGTACGTGAGGTCCGGACTGCCGTAGTAGCGATTGGCACAGCGAAGATTGCCAGCATCCCTGCCCCAACCACCACCGCGACGGATGCAAAAAGAGGCATTATTAGGACCCTGCGGATTTTTAGAGGGGCTATTTGCATAGTAGTCATCATCATACCAATCACTCACCCACTCCCAGACATTACCCGCCATATCATAAAGACCATAGTTATTGGGAGGATAGGTTCCTACCGGAGTAGTATGGCCTACATTTCTATCATAATTTGCTTTAGTCGAATCAATATTATCCCCCCAGGGATATTTCTTCCCTACTAAACCTCCTCTAGCAGCTTTCTCCCATTCTGCTTCTGTTGGGAGTCGCTTGCCAGCCCAAGTAGCATAGGCAACAGCGTCCTCCCGCCTCACATACACCACCGGGTGGTCATCTTTCCCCCAATAAACAGGTTCCCTATGCCCAGTAGCCTCAACAAATTCTCGATATTGCTTATTAGTCACTTCATACTTATCTATGTAATAAGCATCAAGATAGACTTTGTGGACAGGTTTCTCATCAGGCTCTCCATCATTCGAACCCATCAGGAATTCTCCCCCAGGAATAAAGGCCATATCTTCCGGTATTTTCTTAATTTTTGCAACTAGCTCATCCGGGATAACTACTTTCTGAATAAAAGGTGTCTGCCAGGTATAATTAAACCCACGACTCTTGGCAGTAGTCGTTAACTTTAATACTATTGTTTGTTCTTTATTTATTTCTCCCTGGAGAAAATAAACATTTTCATCCTCGCTTACATAAAAATCATAATCTGCTCTTACTCCTTCAATGGTTTTGCCCTTTATTTCTGGATAACTAATTAGATCCTGATTCATCTCAATGAATTCCTTATCGCTGGAAAGCCTTGTTTCAATATCAGAAATAGACGGCTCTCCCTCATTTTCTATTTTCAACCTAAATTCAATTGTCTCTCCTGCCTCCATTATGCCATTAGCATTCCCATCACTTGGGCCAGGAATATCATCATCAATCACTGCCTCACCAAACACTAAGGGTCCTACATTGAATACTTTTATCTTAAAATGCTGGTAGCTTTTTCCAAAATCTGTATCCCAGACTAAGAGCCTGAAAGGTATCTCTTCTCCATCAGGACAACCTGGACTAATATTGAGCAAGAAATTGGCTTGAGGAGTGTTTTCTTGAGCAGGTGCAGTCTCATCATAGACAACTTCATTTTTGTCTACGACAACATAAGGACTATCTGTTTCCAAAAAACCCGAGCTGCTTATATATTGCTTGTTGCTTTTATTAGTTAATGTAATATTGATTGTTATTGTTTCCCCGGCATCTATCGCCCCATTCATACGTCCAGACAATCCAATATCTGAAATCATAAACAGTTTCTCTTTCACAACCTGAAGATCATTCGTATTTGGCTCAGCAGGAAAGATAAGCTGCTGATAAATCCCTACCGGTCCTTTGGCAACTGCACCACCTGCTCCAAACATCTCTAGTTTTTGAGCTACCAACTCTTCACTGTCAGAGCTTAGCATAGTATTCATTAAAAGGTCCCTGTTGGCAAGAATATCTTTTACAAGCTGCATAGCTTTACCAAAATCGCTTTTACGCTGGTAGCGTTCAAAATAGCTCTTGATGAAAAGTCTTAGTCCACCTTTGAGGATATTTTTTTGTCTTTCAGTAATTTCTTTCCCAGTAAAAGATGTGTGGATAGCTGCATAAACATCTACAACACGGTCTATCTCCCCAATTACCTGTTCTTGTTTTACGCTTGTAGAATCACTAAAGAGTTTGTCTATGATACCGTACAATGACAGAAATTCAGAACGTTGAGCAAACGCAAAATTACCAAAGACGGACAGGATTAGACAAATTACCACAAAAAACAAAACTCTTTTCCTCACTTCTTTACTCCTCCTGGAATGTTTAATAAACATGGTTCCCGAGATAGAACTCCCTTATAATCTCATTCTCCTTGAGCCTCACCAAAATGTCCTGCCCAAATCTTTAATTTCTTATCTGGCCCCTAACTATACCTTCTGCTTCCTGGTGGATCCTGTCTTCTATAAAGATCCTACCACCGCCGCTATGAAAGCTTTGGGGATTATTTGACAACTATCTCCTTTTCCCCGCTTCTTCCGAAAACCTCAGGCGTATACATCTCTTCTACTTTGGTGGAAGGAAGAGAATAGGTTCCTGGAGTTGTTACTCGCACTAAGTAGGTATAGGTATGAATTCCCGGGGCCAGATAATCGGCGAAGAGAAGAATTTTTTCTTTATACATCTCCACATGTCTGAATCCTTGCCACCAGGGTTGCTTCTTCATTTTTTTCAATTCTCTGG
>JAUVZS010000039.1:0-8195 GCA_030602435.1 Clostridia bacterium | reverse complement strand
TAGAACATCTGGGAAGGGGAACAGCCAAAGGAGTGGATAGAATGATTATTGTGGTAGAGCCTGGAACTCGCAGTATAGAGACAGCTTCTCGCATTAAACATCTGGCAGAAGATATCGGTGTAAAGAATATAGGTGTTGTAGGAAACAAAATTCGTCATCAATCTGACAAGGAATTCTTAATCACTAATATGCCTCACTTTAATTTTTTGGGATTTATTTCCTATGATGAAAAAATCCTGGAGGCAGATTTAACCAATACCTCACCTTTTGAGGTAAATACAAGGCTAATGAAAGAAGTGGAAAATATTGCCGGGAAAGTAACGGCTAAATAACAAAGTTATTTGACTGAATAGCCAGAGCTATTCACCCGAGCATACTGACACAGGAAATACCCGAGCATATTAACCCAGGAAATGGAAGATTATGAGAAAACAGGATAATCTGGAGGTATCTTTTCGGCTGGCCTTAGAAGAATTAGCTAAAAAAGATATAGAACGGCAATGCCGGTTTGCAGGGGCAGATTATAAACTTACTTCGTCAGGTGAGGCTCTAATAAGTCTTTCGCTAATGAATGAAGTTTACCAGATTCGCTATCCGGCGGGTGAGGTGATTTGCCGAGATAACCCTAGACTGGTTAATCTTATGAAAAAAGCTATTCTTTTGCGCTATCTAAATAACGCTAAAGAAGCCGGGGGTGAGGAAAAGCTGGTAGGATTTAATCAGCTTCCAGAGGGCCGTTTCTATAACCCTGCTTTTTCTAAAAGGGTAGAGAGACTATTTATTGACTTTTTTGGAAAGCAGCCAGAGAAGTTAAAATGGGCTGCAGAAAGGCTAGGAGGGGTGGATATTCCTTTTGGTGATGTGGGGGTTAGAGTCCCCTTCTTGCCCAAAGTGAGCATCTCTTTTGTTATTTGGAAGGGAGATGATGAGTTTCCACCCAACGGAAAGATTCTTTTTGATTCCACCATAACTTCTTATCTCTCTACGGAAGGAATTGTTGTCGCCAGCGAAATGTTACTCAATAAACTAAAAAAGAGCTCTAAAGAGTGCGTATTAAATATCAAAACATCGTAGACTCTTAAAATAATCGTATTTTTGTCAGGTTTTTTCGAGATACGAGATACGAATTAAAAGGAGAATAAATATGGCCAAAATTGAAGAAAGATCAATTGACCCTGCCAGTCAAAAAATGCTCAAAAGAGCAAATGAAGAAAATATTATGACCGTCTGGGATAGATTTGAGGCTATGCCCCAGTGTAAATTCGGAAAGCTGGGTATATGCTGCCGAATCTGTAATATGGGACCTTGCAGGATCACCAAGAAGACTGAACAAGGTGTCTGCGGAGCGAGTACAGATACTATTGCAGCAAGGAATTTCATTAGAATGATTGCCGCTGGAGCGGCGGCTCATTCTGACCATGGCCGAGATATTACTCATGCTCTGCTTTTAGCTTCTCAGGGAAAAATAGATGCTTATACTATGAAAGATGAAGCAAAACTAAAGACTTTAGCCTGTGAGTATGGAATTAAAGTTGAGGAAAGAGAAAAAAAAGAAATTGCCCAGGAGCTGGCAGAAAGAGTTTTCGCTGAATTTGGCCAGCAGCATGGCGAGTTAAAGATGCCTCTTAGGGCTCCTGAAAAAAGGGTAAAAACTTGGAGAGAACTGGGGATTATGCCCAGAGGGATTGACCGGGAGATTGTAGAAACTATGCATCGAACTAGTATGGGGGTAGATAATGATTATAAAAATATCCTTATGCATGGTTTTAGGACTGCTCTCTCCGATGGGTGGGGTGGATCTATGATTGCTACCGATCTTTCTGATGTGCTCTTCCATACTCCTCGTCCTATACTGGCAAAGTCAAATCTAGGAACTCTTTCTCTGGATGAAGTTAATGTGGTAGTTCACGGTCATGAGCCTACTCTTTCCGATGTGGTAGTGGCTGCAGCCAGAGATCCTGAAATTGTAAAACTAGCCAGAGAAAAAGGAGCTAAGGGAGTTAATCTCACCGGAATGTGCTGTACAGCCAATGAAATACTTATGCGCCACGGGATTCCCGTGGCAGGAAATTTCTTACAGCAGGAACTGGCTATTCTTACCGGCGCAGTAGACTTAATGATGGTGGATGTGCAGTGTATAATGCCTGCCTTATCCAGTGTAGCCAGTGCTTTTCATACCAAACTGATAACAACTTCTCCCAAAAATAAAGCCCCCGGTGTAACCCATATAGAGTTTAAGGAGGAGAAAGCCTACCAGATAGCTAAAAAAATACTCAAAATGGCTATCGAGAATTTCCCCAATCGAAATGGGCATGGTATCCAGATTCCTGAGGAAAAACAAGATCTAGTGGCGGGATTTACAGCAGAGAATATTTATAACTTCCTGGGTGGAACCTATAGGGCTACCTATAGACCCCTTAATGATGCCATTATTCAGGGAAGACTGCGGGGTCTAGCCGGAGTTGTAGGGTGTAATAATCCTAACATTAGACATAACTTCGGCCATATAGAAATGGCTAGGGAGTTAATCAAAAACGATGTTCTGGTAGTGGTAACTGGATGCTCGGCTATTGCGGATGCTGAAGCAGGCCTGCTTCAGCCTGAGACTGCTTTTAAATATGCAGGAAAAGGTCTTCAAGAAATATGTGAGGCAGTAGGTATTCCTCCCATTCTCCATGTGGGCTCCTGTGTAGACAATAGCAGAATACTGGTAGCTCTCAGTAATGTAGTTGAAGAGGGAGGACTGGGTGAGGATATCAGTGACCTGCCGGTAGCTGGTGCTGCTCCTGAATGGATGAGTGAAAAGGCTGTATCCATAGCATCCTATTTTATCGCCTCCGGAGTATTCACTGTACTTGGCCCTCCTTTTCCTATTTTAGGGAGTAAAAACGTAACTAATTTCCTTTGCAGTGAGGTAGAAAATATCTTTGGTGGAAAATTTGCTTTTGAAGTCGACCCTATAAAAGCAGCCCACTTAATGATTGAACATATAAATAAAAAACGGCAGGCTTTAAAACTTAAGCCGGTGATGTACGAATAAATTTAATTAGGACGCAGATTTTCGTAGATAAATAAGATAAAAATAAAAGGAACTCGGTAGGTAAAGTTTAATAAAAATCTGACTTCTTAGTAGCGGTGCGATGTATTGCATAATGTAGCGGTTTGGTTTATCAAATAATTGTCGGATGAATCCGACCGCTACTTTTTACCAGATATACTTAAACCTTCAATAATCTGCGTAGATCTGCGTTCAAAAGGAAATCCAAAAGAGGATAAATGAACCCAAAGACAATGGATAAAGTCGACAAAATAGTCGATAAATACAAAAGAAAAAAGAGTGCTTTAATTGGTATCTTGCAGGACATCCAGTCAGAATATAATTATCTACCCAAAGAAGCTCTACTTCATCTAAGAAAAAGCCTGGATGTTTCCTTGATTCAAATCTACGGCATTGCCACCTTTTACAAATCTTTCAGTTTGAAGCCAAGAGGTAAGCATCTTATTAGCATCTGTCTGGGTACGGCCTGTCATGTACGAGGAGCGGTAAGAATTTTAGAGAAGATAGAAAGAAGCTTAACCATTAAATCTGGCCAGACGACTGAGGATTTTATGTTTACCCTGGAGACAGTCAACTGTCTGGGAGCATGTGCCCTGGGACCATTAATGGTAGTGAATGGAGAATATTTTGGTAAAATGACCTCGGCTAAAGTGGATAAGATTCTATCCCGGATTCGGTAAACTTCTTTAGAGCGCGTCTCTTGTGAATGGTATTTTGTAAATCGTAAGTGGTCTTAGATACTCGATACTAGATGCTCGATGCTCGTAAAAGGAGAAGGACAAGGAGTAATGCAGGGAGAACGAAACCAAAACGAGTATCTAGAATCGAGAATCGAGATATGAACAATGAAAAAAATTAAAACGGCTAAAAAGCTAGAAGACATTCATCGAAAATCAATCCTAGAAAATCGAGATACGAGATACGAATCAAGGAGGAAAAGAATATGTCAAGGATAATTGCCTCGGCAGCCATTCGAGGAGCACACAAATACGTAAAAGAAGCTGAAGAAAAGTTAAATAAACTAATGGAGGAAAAAGGGCCAGAGGAGAGGGTAGCCTTTCCCAACACTGCTTATTATCTTCCCCTCATTTATGCTCTTTTAGGAATAGAGGTTAAAACCTTAAAGGATACCCAAAAAGCTTTGGAGCAAGCCAGGAGTCTTTTGCCTCCTCTGGTAGCGGAAAAGCTCTGGCTGCCTTACTTAGGAAATGCCTTAGATGCAGGCATAGCTACCCTTATTGCCCAGGAGATTATTGAGGCTTTAAAATATCTAACCGGCGATGAACCTAAGGGAATCTGGTTGGGTTTTACCGACGATGCTATTCTGCGAACTCAAGGCATTAAACTGGTAGACGGAAGGATGCCTGGTTTTGCTGCCTGCCTAGGGGCCCTACCTACTAATGAAGAAGCGGTTCGCTTAGCTCGCGCCCTGCAAGAAAAGAGTATTCTTGTCTTTATGGCTTCCAGCTCTAACGGCCGGAGTATGGCCGAGCAATTAGCTGAAGAAGGCATCGAAATGAACTGGGATACTTTCCTTGTCCCTTATGGAAAAGATACCAGTGCCGCAATCCATGCTTTAAACTTCGCTGCCAGGGCGGCTATGACCTTCGGAGGGATAAAGCCGGGGAATTTAGAAAAAGCACGGGAAGTTCTTCTTTATAATAAAGAACGCGTTCACGCTTTTGGCCTAGCTCTAGGCACCGATCCAGAAGTGAATGGCACCGGTCAGCTTATTACTGACGAAAAATATGCTACAGCGGCCGGAGCCATTAATTTCGGCTTTCCTGTTCTTTCAGACGTAGATATTCCCCAGATACTACCCACCGGAATTTGCACTTACGAACATGTGGTTTCTAACATTCCCCTGGATAAAATTGTAAGTAAAGCTGTAGAGGTTAGAGATATAAAGATAAAAGTTACCGAGATTCCCATCCCTGTTCCTTACGGTGCTGGCTTTGAAGGAGAAAGGGTAAGGAAGGAACAGATGCAGATAGAATTTGGTGGAAAACGGACCACAGCATTCGAGTTATTACGTGGAAAACCTATGGAAGAAGTAGAAGACGGTAAAATTGAGGTAATAGGGCCAGAAGTTGATCAGGTTGAGGAAGGAGGAGCTCTTCCTTTAGGTATACTGGTGGAAGTAGCGGGAAGAAAATTCCAGGAAGATTTCGAGACAGTATTAGAGCGCCGCATCCATGAATTTATCTCCTGTGCTAATGGGATTTTCCACATGGGACAGCGGGCTATCGCCTGGATACGGATTAGTAAAGAGGCTTTTCAAAAAGGATTCCGACTGAAACATTTGGGAGAAATTCTCATAGCCACGATCCATGATGAGTATTCTGCTATTGTGGATAAAGTGCAGGTAAAAATCATTACCGATGAGGAAAAAATGAAAGAGCCTCTACAAGAGGCAAGGAAAATTTATCACCAGCGTGATGAGAGAATAGGAGGAATGACCGATGAAGACGTAGACACGTTCTACTCCTGCATTTTGTGCCAGTCTTATGCCCCGGATCATGTCTGTATTGTTACACCTCAGAGATTGGGTCTCTGCGGTGCCTATACCTGGTTAGATTGTAAAGCATCACATCAGTTAAATCCTCGGGGGCCAAATGAGCCGGTAAAGAAGGGTAAGTGTCTGGATGAAGTAAAGGGTCAATGGGAAGGAGTGAATGATTATCTTAAATTAAAATCTCACGGTAACCTGGAAAAATTCAATGCTTACTCTATGATTGAGGATCCTATGACAAGCTGCGTTGTAGGAGAAACAGAACTTATAATTGATGGAAAGCCAACTAAGATAGATGAATTTATGGATAAAAATTACGGTGGTGAAGATTACACCAAGTCCTCAGCTCTGACGCTTCGCCAAGGACTGGCCAAAGAGGAGCCCATTGTTGCCCTCCAGCGTTTCCCGGCTCCTCATAATTTAATTCACCTGAAAACAAAAACAGGGGTAGAGTTAGTCCTTACCCCTAACCATGAAGTAGCTCTAGATAAAGAGGAAGGAATAGAGTGGGTTCGGGCCGATGAGGTTAATACTGGTGATCGTTTGATTTCTCTAGCAAATCTTGATTTACCCTCAGAGCTTCCGGGAATCATTGATCTTTTACCTGATGATTTCCGAGTCGCTGATCAAAACTTAATCACCCATATAAAAAAACGTCTGGCTTCCAAATATGGTTCGCTGCGCAAAGCCTTGCGACAGGTTCCTATAAAACCTCTCGGGCAAGTAAAGTCAATGAGCCTCAGAGATTTAAAAACGGTGGCCTCTTATCTTCGAGAAGATTGGCAAGAAATTAAAAAGTTAATTAAAACTGTAAGTAGTGTCTCCTCCTTTATTAAGCTGCCCGAAATGAGTAAAGACCTTTTCTATATAATGGGCTTGATAGCTTCTGATGGGTCAATTACCAAGCGAGGTAGGTATGAGTATCGTATTGATTTTATCAATACTAATGAAAAACTGGGACAAGAATTTACTTCCCTTTATTCTCGCGTCTTTCCTGATAGAAGATTAAATATAAGAATAAAGAAAGATACCACCTCAAAAATTAAGGGAAGAGCAATAAAACCAACTAAACCCTGCTTCCATTATTATATGAATAATCCTCTTCTGGGCTATCTCTGTGAGCACTTTGGAATCCGCATTGGCAGGAAGGGTAAGTGGAATTTAGGAAAAATGCTTAATTTACCCAAATCTCACATTGCTGCCTTTTTAGGCGGGCTGTTTGATGGAGATGGTAGCATTAGAATACGCAAGTACCAAGACAGGTGGGAAGTTGGGGAAGGATATCTATGTATTTCTGAGGAAAAAGCAGCCAGACATCTTCAAATATTACTCAAACGTCTAGAGATAGTAGGAAATGTGCGAGAGGATAGCTCAGTATGGAAAGTTGAACTTCACGGAGGCAATTTATCCCGATTCGCTTATGCCATTCCTTCAAAACATCCTCAAAAGGAGAAGCTTCTGAGCCGAGTACGTCAATTGGCCAATAAGGATAACACCAGGTTAGACAAAACTCAGAGGGAAGTTCTGCCTTACTATGTAGGAAAAGCTATTGGTACTCTTCCAGCTAGTAAAAAAGTTCTTTCCCCCAGTACCCTATTTTACTACAAGACAGGACGATCTCGGCCGATTACCTCTAATGCCAAGAAAGTCCTTAACGCTAATCTGGGAGCTGGTTTACTTGATCCTCCTTTAGAAGAGAAAAAGTATTCCTCTCCTCTTGAGACCCATAATTCTCCAGAAAAGCACTCTTCCCTTCTTGAAGCCCCTGATTCTCCCAAAAAATCCTTCTCGTCAGGATTACAAACGGAATTAGAGGAAGAGAAAAGACTCCAATCTATTATCGAAGCAGCTCTCAAAACTGACTACTTCCTGGACATCATTACCAAAGTGGAAAATATCAAAAATAATGGTAAATATAAGTATGTTTATAACTTGACCCTTTCTGAAAATCATTACTATTTCGTTAATGGTGGACCGCTTATCAAGAACTGTGGTTGCTTTGAGTGTATTACAGTTATTCTGCCCGAGACGAATGGCGTGATGATTGTTAACCGTGAATTTACAGAGATGACTCCTGTAGGAATGACCTTTAGCACTATGGCCGGTCAGGTAGGAGGAGGAATTCAAACCCCGGGCTTCATAGGAATGGGAAAAATGTACATTACCAGTGAAAAATTCATCTCCGCCGATGGCGGAATCAAAAGAGTAGTCTGGATGCCTAAGGGGCTCAAGGAGGAAATAAAAGAGAAGCTAGAGAAGCGCCTTGCTGAAATCGGAGAACCCGAGTTAATGGATAAGATCGCTACTGAAGAGGATGCTACCACCTCTGACGAGCTGGTCAAATTCCTCCAGGCCAAAGGGCATCCTGCTTCATCTATGGAACCAATGATGTAATAAAGGAGGAATAAAAAAAATGGCTTTGACGGGTCTGGAAATTTATAAGAACTTGCCAAAAACTAACTGCGGTGACTGTAATTTTCCCACCTGTATGGCTTTTGCCATGCAGTTGGCGGCCAAGAGGGTCTCGCTCGATCAGTGCCCCCATGTAAGTGAAGAAGCTAAAGCTACTTTAGCTGAGGCTTCGGCTCCTCCCATGAAGCTGATTAAGATTGGCAAAGATAAAAA
>JAUVZS010000187.1:0-3895 GCA_030602435.1 Clostridia bacterium | reverse complement strand
CGGAGTTATTCCACAGTCCCCTGTTCCACCGAATATTTTTGGAGGCATGTATTCAGCCAATTTTGCTTTTAATCTTCTCAAGTTTTCTTCTCTTAAATCATCTGGATTAAATTTTTCTCCAAATATAGAATTTAATGCTTTTATATATTCATAAGGTCCTAAATCATCAGATAGTCCAACATAAAAAGCAGTTACTGAATAAATTCTATCCCATTTATCTTTCAGCTTTTGACTTTCTGCAAATTTCGAGGCAATTAAACTAGCTTGTATTGTTTGGATTTTTGCATCATAAGTTGAAATCAAAGCCTCTGGATTAAATGGGTCAGTTTCTCCAGGAAGTACGGTCTCTGTTCCTTTAATGAGCATACTCATTCTTCCATACCACATAAATGCTTTAAAGTAATTCTTTAATTTTTCTGACCTTGTGTAATGTCCTCGAGGAACATATTGAGAATAGTCTTCTATATAGATAAAAATTGGAGATTTTGAGAATCCTTCATGTTTTTCTATTAAGTCTAGTTCCTTTTCCACGTCTTCTTTAACAAAATCAGGAATATCAAAACTATATTTCTCTAACTCTTCTTCTGTGAAATATGCACTAGCTAAACCTGGGTCTTCACACTCCCGACCATTTCTACATAATTGGTTCTTTTTTGGCTCTAGCAAACTCAAACCTACCGCAAAATATGCAGCATTTCTTTTATATGCCTCTGAAAGTTCCTCTTCTTGGAGACTCAATGTCCGCCCTATAACTTGAATACTTCCGTATCCTCCAACAGATTCTTCGAGTAGTTCTTTGCTAATCTCCCAAATCTTGTCATAGAATTCTCTTTCTTCAATCTGCCTTAAGGTTTCATCAAATTGAATATGATAAAGATGTAGTAAAGAGTCTGAAGTGATGAAAATAGGTATTTCTCTATCTTTTAGGATTTCATAAGGTTGGGTAATATATTCCTCTTTCGGATTGAATGGATTATTGATGACTACAAAACCATTTTCTCTTAAAAGATTTAATGCATTTTTACTTAAAGAAATTTTTGTAGAAAAATCTGGGAAATTTGATATTTCACCGGCCGGCAATGGTAAATTATATTGAGGAACTTGTAAAGTTATCTCTAAAGGACTTAGAGAATAGTACTTTATGAAGCTTAGTGGCTGCATTTGAACACTGGATAAACCAACTGCTTCTGCCTTTAATGTAGATACTTCCCCTTGAGATAGTGCTAGTTGTGCAATGCATCCACTAATAAAAATTATTCCGACTACTACCGGTATTAAGATACGACAATATTTTGTTTTTATCATAATTTTCCTCTATCTTGCTCTAGAATCCCTCGGGCAAAAATTACATTTAAAATAGAGTTTTGGAGATCTCTTTTATATGATTCAACGATCTCTTTCGTGGGTTAGGGTTTAAATGACTTGATACGGACTTTGTCGACTGAAATAAGCTTTTTAAATTCCTCAATTGATTCTTTGCCAGCTAAAACTCCTATCTCTAGCTCAAACTCTTTTTTCTCTCCCGGCTCCAGGAACTTCAGGGTTCCCCTTTCTCTTTCCTTATCTCTTCCTTCTACCAGGCAGTTAGCCGGCTCCATTCCTACCACATAATCTCCCTCTCCCATCATCTTCCATTCAATGAATTGGGGCAGTTGTTCTTTTTTATACTTAACGTAAAAACCAAACCCGCCTTCTTCAATATCTTCGTTGATCAAGGCGCAATGAACCAGTCCTGAGCTGTCCTCCTTCATCTCATGATAATAGACTTTCTCTTTAAAGTAAGGAATGGGAGAAGTAAATTTATGGTAATTTTCTTTTCCTTCCTCTGCTTCTTTATCTCGAGGTGTAATTTCCAAAGTCGGCGAGATTAACCTGCTACCTTTCGCCACAGCAGGAAATCCTCCGTTTATATGATAGACAATCATAAAGGGAGATTTTTTGAATCCTTCGTTTTCTACTGCGTCATGAATCCAGAGTCGTGACTCACCCAGTCGGGTACGGATACACCTTCTTAGAGTGATATTTTCTCCAAAGACTACGTTTTCCCGCATCAGTCCCTTTACGGATAATAGATAATCATTTCCTTCCCATCTCTCATCTAAAGAGACTTTTTCTGCCGGAATATGAGAGATCCTTCCATGAAGGCCTAATTTCTCTCCTTGATCCTCGCAGGGAGCTCCGGCGTACGTCAAGCCGCAGGTAGTAAGTAATCCTCCGAAGAAACTTCTAAGCCATCTCAGCCCCTCAGGTTCAAAAAAGTGTGGATGAACATCACCAGTTGAGGATCTCCAACAAAGAGATTTCCCCCAATATGAGGCCCAGGTTATATCCATTGCTCGCTCTAAAGATACGGTAAAGTAAAATCCTGTTCCCGTCCAGACATCTACTGCGCGAACTCCCCTACCCTTTCCTTCCGAAAGCTCATATTTCTTCATCCCTGCTACCTGAGAAATATCACCAACAAACTTCATCAGGTCCTTTTTCTCATAATCCCTACCAAAAATCCGTGCCATCTCATCCTCCTTTCAAATCACATTTTCTGGGGGACAGAAATCCCTAAAAGGCCAAGAACATCTCCAATGGTGACTTTTATAGCTTTGACTAGCATTAAGCGGGCCTGAGTTAATTCTCTATCTTCACTTATTACCCTGTGGCGGGTATAAAACTGATGAAAAAGGGTGGCTAACTCTTGCAAGTAAGTGGTGAGACGATGAGGTTCAAGGCTCTTTGCTGCCTCGTACACTTCATCAGGTAAAAGAGAGATCTCTTTCATAAGCTCTCTTTCTTCAGGCGTAGTCAATAAATCTAATTTTACCTCATCTGGATTCTTTATCTTTATCCTGTTTTCTCTAGCGTTTTCTAAGATACTACAGATACGAGCGTGAGCGTATTGGACGTAAAAAACAGGATTTTCTGGGGTCTGTTTTTTAGCCAGCTCTAGATCGAAATCAAGATGAGAACCACAGGTGCGAGAAAGAAAGAAAAAACGAGCCGCATCCCTGCCTACTTCATCTAGAACCTCTTTTAAGGGAATAAATTTCCCCTCACGCGTGGAGGCAGAAATTCTCTCTTTTCCCCTCTTTAAAGTCACCATTTGATGGATAATTATCTCTAGGACTCCTTCAGGATAACCTAAAGCCTGAGTGGCTGCTTTCATCCGAGGAACATATCCTATATGGTCAGCACCCCAGATATCTATTATTCTGTCAAATCCGCGGCGGAGTTTATCTTGATGATAGGCAATATCGCTGGCAAAATAAGTATAATCTCCATTTCCGCGCTTTAAGACTCTATCCTCTTCCCCGGATAAGAACAAGGAAGTCTTAAACCAGAGAGCTCCATCCTTTTCATAAAGATAGTTTTTTTCTTGCAGATAGGAGAGTACTTCAGGGATTGCTTTCTTTTGATGAAGGCTAGATTCACTTACCCAACTGTCAAATCGTACTCCAAATGCCTCGAGATCAACCTTGATTTCTTTGAGGATCTCATTTGTGGCAAATCTACCCAGTAAACCAAGTATTTGTGACTCAGCTTTTTCTTCTCTCTTTTTTTGGGCTATTTTCTTTTTTGAATCAACACCTTTAGCTATTTCACTTGATTTATTTCCCAGCTCTTTTTTGAGCTTTTTAGCTATTTCTATTAAATACTCTCCTTTATATCCATCCTCAGGAAAGGAAACTTTTTTTCCTTCCAATTCTTTCAGCCGAGCCCAAACCGAGGAAGAGAGCCTTTTTATTTGTCCTCCCCTATCATTGACGTAATACTCTCTTTCTACTTCATATCCTACCTTGGAGAGGATATTAGCCAGGCTATCTCCAAAGGCAGCCGCCCTTCCGTGGCCAATATGAAGAGGTCCGGTGGGATTAACTGAGACAAAATCTATCTGCACCTTTTT
>JAUVZS010000170.1:0-4082 GCA_030602435.1 Clostridia bacterium | reverse complement strand
AATGCTCCCACTCGCATTCTTCCTCATTTGAATCCAGAAACTTATATAAGAGCCTTACGAGGTGACTGGGATCCTCCTGATAAACCGCTTTATACATTGGCACCTGCAGGAGCAATAACCATCGGCATGAAGTGGATCCTCGGTGCTAAGAAATTAATGCTCTCAGGTGAAGGAGCAGCATTCAAAATAGCTACCATGCATCCACCAACTATGGATTTTCCTGTAACATTAGTACAGGAACATCCTGATGCAAAGAATACAGTAACAATATTCACAGCTAGGGAAGAAGGGAAAGGTTGGTGAAATTAAGCATTCAAATAAGATTCAAAAATTCAGATTATTTAGTAACTTTGAATTTCCATTTATTGGATTAGAGAATTACAATAAGGTTTTTCATAATCCTGTTTTTTGGGCTGCCGTGGGGGGTACATTCTATTTTACAGGAGCGAGCGTAGGGGTATGGAAAATGAACCTATGATTATCGGGATGACAGTAGAAGGAGATGATCCGGTAGCCTCACTGGAGAAAGTGAACTCTTTGAATATTTCCACCTGTCAGATGTATGCTCCTCCAGAAGAATGGCAATCTAAAGGCCGTTTAGAGCTAATAAAAAAAACGGTGCAGGGAAAAGGAGTAAGGATAACTGCGCTTCTCTGCCATTTTGAGGGTGAAAGTTATGAGGATATTGCAACAATTAAGCGAACAGTAGGTTTACTTAATCAAGCAACGCGGGAAAAGAGAGTAAGGAAAATTCTTTCTTTTTCTGAGGTTGCCAGAAATTTGAGAGTTAAAGTTTTGCTGGCTCATATAGGATTCATCCCCGAAGATAGAAACGATCCGGATTATAAAGGATTGGTTAAGGTGGTGCAAAGAATAGCGGATTACTGCAAGAAAAATGGCCAGTCTTTTGCTCTGGAAACGGGACAGGAAAAAGCTTCTGCTCTAGTTATGTTCATAGAAGATGTTAATAGGTCAAACCTGGGGGTGAACTTTGATCCGGCCAACATGCTTCTCTATGATGTAGGGGACCCCATAGAGGCCTTAAGTACATTAGGGAAGTATGTTATAGGAGTTCATTGCAAAGATGGGAAGAGACCGACAAAAAGAGGGGAACTGGGCAAGGAGTATCCTTTAGGGGAGGGAGATGTGGATATAAGATGTTTTATAGATAAATTAAAAGAAATAGGTTATAGGGGGCCTTTAACTATAGAAAGAGAAATAGCTGGAAAAAGGCAGATAAAAGACATTCTAAAAGCAAAAGAGCTTTTAGAGAAGTTGAGATAAACTACTATGAAAAAGAGTATAAGTTATTGGTCTTTTCCGAAAAAGCTAGCCAATGGCTCTAAAATGAGCCTGAAAGATTGTATGGAGCAAGCTAAGAAGGCAGGCTTTGAGGCGATAGAACTGGTTGTAGCGGAAAAGGGAGAGCTGAGCCTTGACTCTACCAGGGAAGATATAGAGAGGATAGTTCAGATAGCCAAAGAGGCAGGAATCGAGTTGAGCAGCCTGGCTACAGGCTTATTCTGGGATTATTCCCTCAGTAGTTCTAGTGATAAAGTGAGAGACAAAGCGAGGAGAATTGTTAAAAAAATGTTAGAGCTAGCCTCTTATTTAGGTGTTGATACTATCCTGGTAGTTCCGGGAGCGGTAGATGTTTTTTTTAAACCAGAGGCTGAAGTTGTTCCTTATGATATTGCCTACAAGCGCTCTCTTGAGTCCTTACGAGAGTGTGTTCCTGCGGCGGGAAGACATAAGGTCAATATCGGCATGGAAAATGTCTGGAATAAGTTTTTGCTTTCTCCTTTAGAGATGAGAGACTTTATTGACAAGGTAGGGTCCGAGTATTTAGGTGCCTATTTTGATGTAGGGAATACTCTCCTTACTGGTTATCCTGAGCACTGGATCAGGATCCTGGGAAAAAGAATAAAAAAGGTCCACATTAAGGATTTTAAGATATCCATAGGAAATGTTAATGGTTTTTGTGATCTTTTAGAAGGAGACGTAAATTGGGCTGAGGTGATGAAAGCTTTGAGGCAGGTAGGCTACGATGATTATATTACCGCCGAGATATTGCCTGTTTATTCCCAGCATCCAGAGGCCCTGCTTTATAACACCTCCAGGAGTATGGATTTTATTCTGGGTAGATAGTATAAGTCGGATAAATCCGACCGCTACAATTGGAGTCGTAGCGGTGTGATTTACCACACTGTAGCGGTGCCATTTATGGCTAAATAGCTAAGGATATTAACCCAGGATAGAGCTATTTACCCGAGCATATTCACTCAGGATATGGCACATTGTAGCAATCCATAAGGCTAGCGACTACCGATTGCAAAAGAAACAAAGTATTTTCACTAATAAAGGAGGACCGAGAAAAGAAGATGGTTAAAGTAGCAGTTATAGGAGCTGGTTTTATGGGAAGAATGCATGCCGAAGTTTACCGAAATTTAAATAAGGCAAAGCTTACAGCTATAGCTGACAATGATTTAGAGAAAGCACGGCTCTTAGCTGATAAATACGAAGCTACTGCTTATTCTAGCCTGGAAGAGCTATTGAATGAGGAAAATATTGATGCGGTAGATATATGCCTACCTACTTTTCTTCATAAAGAGTACGTTATCAAAGCTGCCCGGAGAGGCAAAGATATCCTCTGTGAAAAACCCATTGCCTTAACAGTTAAAGATGCCGAGGAGATGATTCAGGCAGTCAAAAAGGCTAAGGTTAAATTGATGATTGCTCAGGTAATTCGCTTCTGGCCAGAGTATGTTAAATTAAAAAAAATTTATGAGGCCGGCGAGTTAGGGAGGCTCCTCAGTATTACCTTAACTCGTCTTAGTCCTACTCCTACCTGGGTCTGGGATAACTGGGCAACTGATGTAAAGAGAAGTGGAGGTGCCCTCTTAGACTTACATATTCACGATACTGATTATCTATTATATCTTTTAGGAAAACCTCTCTTTTTAGTCTCGCAGGTCTCTTCCGGCAGACTTAAATATGCTCATGTCTTTACTACCTTTACCTTTCCTCATAAGGTGATAGCTTTTACCGAAGGTGGCTGGGATATGCCAGATAATTTTCCCTTTACTATGGCCTATACTGCCTTATTTGAAAAGGGAGTGGTCGAGTTTAACTCACGAAATGAGAAGACCTTAGCCATTTACAGGCCGGGTAAAGAAATAGAATATTTTCCTGTAAAGCCTGAGCTAGAGACTGTAGCAGGCACAGAAGGTAACATTGCTGATCTGGGAGGTTATTTTTCAGAGATAAAATATTTCATTGATTGTCTGGAAAATAATGAGGAACCTATTAGGGCCAGTGCTCAATCGGCCAGAGATTCCCTGGAAATTGTACTCAGTGAGATGAAATCAGCAGACTCTAGCAAAATAATTGAAATAAAAAACTTTTGACATTACTTCAAAAGAGAGAAGGAGAATTATATTGGCTAATAAAAATAAAGATGAATTAGTTAATCTGGTAGAGTTTGGGGAAATTAAATGGTGGTCAGGTAATGAGCCAAATGAAATCGAAAGCCATCTTATCCAACCTCTTAAGGATAAAGAGGGGAATTCCTATTGGCTGCCAGCGGCAGAATCCAAGGGAAGTGAGACCCATATAGGAGTAGAGTGGAATGAGTCAAGGGATGTATACAGCCTGGAAGTAATCTATAAAGATGGTGAGTTTATTCCAAAACCGGACTCAGTGAAGGTGCAGTACTGGCAATGTAATTGGCCAACTCCTGCCCCGGAAAGGTTGAAGGGAGCAAAGCGAGGTTGGATAGGGACCGATGATTCTTATCATGGAGAATGGATAAGGGCTAATACTAAAGTAAGAGCTAGTAAAAATAAACATATCTATAGCTTTGAGCATCTTGATATTGTGGAACTGCCTGATGAGCAAAAAATAGAGGAAGCTGAGGACTGGAATGCTTTTTTTAGAAAGACTTTAAAAATCCGCCTTGTATTTAAGAATAATCCTGGACCTGCTATTGCTGATCTCAAAGTATACTCTAAGTCTTTATGGAAACATATAGATTTGGATATTTCTTTTGGATGCGGTGAAAATGATAAGGGAAGGGATTGGTC
>JAUVZS010000131.1:0-4719 GCA_030602435.1 Clostridia bacterium | reverse complement strand
ATTCGATCAATAGTTTTTTTAATACAGGAACTCTTTCTCAGTATTTAGATCGAACTAATCCTTTGGCAGAATTAACTCATAAACGTAGATTATCTGCTTTGGGGCCGGGTGGATTGACACGAGTACAAGCAAAGGAGGAGGTAAGGGATGTACATTATACTCATTATGGGCGCATCTGCCCTATAGAGACGCCTGAGGGGCAAAATATTGGTTTAATTAGTTCTTTGGCTACCTATGCCAGAGTGAATGAGTTTAGTTTTTTGGAAACTCCTTACCGAAAGATAAAAGATGGAAAAGCAAGCCAGGAAGTAGTATATCTTGATGCCCGAGAGGAAGATGAGTGCTATATTGCTGGGGCTGATACTGTAGATAGGGAAGGAAAGTTTAATTCATCGGAACTTATAACTAGGTTCAGGGGAGAGATTGTAAGTGTCCCCAAAGAAAGAGTAGACTATGTGGATGTTTCCCCAAAACAGATAGTTAGTGTTACTACTTCTTTAATTCCTTTTTTGGAACATAACGAGGCTAACCGAGCTTTGATGGGTTCAAATATGCAGCGTCAAGCAGTGCCGTTGGAAAGTTCAGAACAGGCTTTCATCCGAACAGGAATGGAGACGAAAGTAGCCGAGGATTCTATGAGTGCAGTGAGAGCAAAAAGAGAAGGAGAGGTTATCTATGTTGATGCTGACGGGATAAGGATAAAGACCTCAAAAGGGATAGACAACTATAGCTTAATTAAATTTAAAAGGTCTAATCAAGGAACCTGTATAAATCAAAGACCCATTGTGACTAAAGGCGATAAAGTGAAAAAAGGAGCCTTCATAGCTGATGGTCCGGCCATTCGTGAGGGTAAGTTATCCTTAGGTCGTAACGTTCTGGTAGCTTTTATGCCCTGGGAAGGATATAATTTTGAAGACGCAATTCTCATTAGTGAAAAGTTAGTCAAAGAGGATATTTTCACTTCTATACATATTGAAGAGTTTCAAATAGAGGCAAAGGAACTCCGATCAGGAGTAGAGGAAATAACTGCAGATGTACCCAATGTTGAGGAATCAGCCTTAAAGAATTTAGATGAGAGGGGTATTATAAGAGTTGGAGCAGAGGTAAAATCGGGAGATATTCTGGTAGGTAAGGTAACCCCTCAGGTAGAGATAAAGCTTACTCCAGAGGAAAGACTCTTGCGAAGTATCTTTGGAGAGAAGGCCCAAAAGGTCAAGGATAACTCTCTGAGACTTCCCCATGGGATTAAGGGTAAGGTGATTGGGGTCAGGATATTCTCTCAAGAAAATAAGGATGATCTGCCTGTCGATGTAAAAGAGAGAGTGAAGGTGTATGTGGTTATTCGGCGCAAAATCGAGATAGGAGATAAGATGTCTGGTCGACATGGAAACAAAGGGGTTGTTGGTAAGATACTTCCTGAAGAGGATATGCCTTATCTTGCTGATGGAACTCCCGTGGGAGTAGTATTAAATCCCTTAGGTGTTCCCTCTAGGATGAACATAGGCCAGATTCTGGAGACTCACCTGGGGTTGGTGGCTAAAACTTTAGGAATACAGATGATCTGTCCTGTTTTCGAAGGACCTAAAGTAGAGGAAATAAAGGATTTATTAAAGAAAGCTCATCTTCCTGAGTCAGGCAAGGTTGCTCTCTATGATGGGCGAACAGGAGAAGCTTTTCACCAGGAGGTTGCTATAGGCTACATGTATATGATGAAACTCATTCATTTGGCTGAAGAAAAGGTACATGCTCGTTCCACAGGGCCTTATGCTTTAATCACTCAACAGCCTCTAGGAGGTAGATCCAGACAAGGAGGACAGAGATTTGGGGAAATGGAGGTGTGGGCTTTGGAGGGATATGGAGCAGCTTATACTCTCCAGGAAATGCTTACTCGCAAGTCGGATGACTTGCGGGGTAGAACCAGCTTACATGAGTGGCTAATAAAAGGAGAAAATGCGTTAGAAATCCAAATTCCTGAATCCTTTAAGGTGCTGACTAAAGAACTTCAGGCGCTCGGGTTAAATCTAGAGTTCTGGAAAAATGGAAAGTGCTTTTCCATCAAAGATATGGAAGAAGGGGATGAGTAGGAGATAATTAGTAGATTAGTTAATTAGAGATTAGCCTGAGGAGTGTAGGATTGAGGAAAAAGAGAGCCGGGATTACTAATTAACTAATCTACTAATCGACTAATTAACTGAGATGAGAAGCAGCGTACTCCGCGGTAAGATAAGATTAATAATTATAAAGAAGATAAACAGGAGGCGGAGAATTGTGGAAGATGGATGATGTTAATAAGATCAAGGTGAGATTAGCCTCTCCTGAGGAGATAAAGGAGTGGTCCTACGGAGAGGTAAAGAAGACAGATACTATTAATTACCGTACTTTTAGGCCAGAAAGGGGAGGTCTTTTTTGTGAACAAATCTTCGGTCCCACAAAGAGTTATGAATGTTACTGTGGTAAATATAGGAAAATGAAATACAAGGGAGTCAAGTGTGAGAGGTGTGGAGTAGAGGTTACTTCTTCTAAAGTTCGCCGGGAAAGAATGGGACATATTGAACTGGTTGCTCCAGTTGTCCATATCTGGTATGCAAAAAATCACTTACCTCTTTTTTTAGGGCTCAAAAGGAATGATTTGGATAAAATAGTTTATTTTGTAAATTACTTAGTTATAGACCCGGCCGAGACTCCTTTGAAGAAAACACAGGTTTTGAATGGGGAGGAATACCAAAGATATAAGGACCTATATGGTAAAGATAGTTTCAAGGCAGCCACAGGAACAGAAGCAATCTCGGAGGTCCTGCAAGAGATAAAGATTGAAAGACTAAGGGAAGAATTAAAGGAGAATCTATTTACCGAAAAGACTAAAGGAAAAAGGATAAAGTTAATCAAGCGACTAGAAGTAGTAGAGAGTTTTTTCCACTCAGGGAATAAACCTGAGTGGATGATTTTAAAAGTTGTTCCTGTTATTCCTCCTGACTTCCGACCCATGGTTCAATTGGAAAGTGGAATTTTTGCCAATTCAGATTTAAATGATTTGTATCGACGGATCATTAATCGCAATAACCGTCTTAAATATCTACTAGAAATAGGTGCACCTCAAATAATTATTCAAAACGAGAAAAAAATGCTCCAACAATCTGTAGACGCCCTTTTTGAAAATGAGAAACTTTCTCAACCTATATTAGGAGCAGGAGGCAGACCTCTTAAGTCTCTAAGTGAGATAGTCAAAGGTAAACAAGGTAGGTTTCGGCAGAATCTCCTTGGCAAAAGAGTTGATTATTCAGGAAGGGGAGTAATCGTACCCGGGCCGGATTTAAAGATTTATCAATGCGGACTGCCCGAAAAGGTAGCCCTGGAGCTTTTTAAACCCTTCGTCCTTGGAGAAGTTATGCGGGAAGGTAAAGCTGAGACTATAAAAAGGGCTAATGATTTAATAGAAAAGGCCGATTCCTTCGTTTGGAAGATATTGGAAAAGGTGGTTGAGGATCATCCTATACTCCTAAACCGTGCTCCTACCCTGCATCGTTTAGGAGTCCAGGCTTTTCAACCGGTCTTAATAGAGGGAAATGCTATTCAGCTGCATCCTCTGGTATGTGCTGCTTTTGGCGCTGATTTTGATGGCGATCAGATGGCCATACATATTCCTCTTTCTTATGAGGCCCAGCTTGAGGCAAAAACTTTGCTGCTTTCCAGTAATAATCTTCTTTCTCCTGCCAGTGGCAACCCTGTGGTCGCTCCTACTCGGGATATTACCGTTGGTTGTTATTATTTGACTATAGAGGGAAAAGGAGAAACTAAGAAGAGAGTTTTCTCTAGTCCGGATGAGGTAATCCTTGCCTATGATTTAGGAAAAATAGCCCTTCACCAGCCTATAAAGTTGTTCTTAAAGAAAGGGTGGATAGAGACTACAGTAGGAAGAGTAATTTTCAATAAGGTCCTTCCAGAAGGAATGGATTTCGAGAACTCTCCTATAGGTAAAGAGAAATTAGGCGAGATCATAAGTAAAACTTGGAAGAAATATGGAAATGCAGTCACAGTTGAGGTTTTGGATGAGATGAAAAAGTTAGGATTTGAATATGTTACCAAATCAGGATTAACTTTTGCTATGTCTGATGTACCTGATATACCAGAAAAGAGAGAACTGTTACAGTACGAAGAGGATGAGGTAAAGGGATACGACTTATTAGCTGAAGAAGGACAGATCAGTGAGGACGAAAGATATATTGAGGTGATTGATTCGAGGATGAGGGTTATTGATCAAATAGGAGGAAAGGTATCTCAATCTCTGTCTCGTAATCCTTTTAATCCTCTTTATTTGATGTGGAAATCAGGAGGGAGAGGATCTGCTGATCAGCTGCGCCAGATAATAGGGATGAGGGGTTTGATGGGTAGATCCATAAGGGAGACCTATCGCCGTGAACTTTGGGATGAGGTGTTCAAAAGAGGGTTAAACATTTCTCTGGAATTAATTAAGCAATATTTTTATCCTCTTTCAGGAGGTAGGTTAAAAGGAAGAATTGGAGAGGAGCCTATTAGATCTAGCTTTAAAGAAGGTCTTACTGGTCCGGAGTATTTTTTTTCTACCTCCGGAGGTAGAAAAGGCTTGGTGGATACTGCTCTAAAAACAGCTTATGCAGGTTATCTTACTCGCAAGTTAGTGGCTGTAGCTCAAGACCTCGTTATTGCTGAGAAGGATTGTGGAACTATCGATGGTTTTTCTAT
>JAUVZS010000222.1:0-3373 GCA_030602435.1 Clostridia bacterium | reverse complement strand
CGTATTGCGTGATGCGTATTGCGTAAAAACTCCCCCTCACCCTAACTCTCTCCCCACAGGAGAGAGGAAAAAAGGAGAATGTCCTATATAGTACCCACCTGGCTGCTATCTCCCAGCATAAAGCGATAGGCTTTGGGTTTGGAAGTAGACTTAATAATTACTACATTCTTTCCAATAAGGCTATCTTCTATGCGGGCTTTTAAGCCGCTGATTTTGCACTCCTCCATAACGATGCTGTGCTCTATCTCGCTATCCTCAATTAAGACATTATAATAAATAGAGGTAAAAGGGCCAATATAGGAGTGAACTATCTTGCATCCTCTGGCTACCGTCGCCGGTCCTCTGATGACGCTGTTAATTATCTGGGTTCCTTCTTCTATCCTTACCTTGCCCGATATCCTTGAATTCTTATCTATTTCTCCCCTTATTCTGGCCTCAAGGTCATCCAGCATTATTCTATTGGCTTCCAATAAATCCTCTGGCTTACCTGTATCCTTCCACCAGCCGTCGATAATATGAGAATGAACAAGAAAGTTTTTATCAATTAAATATTGAATAGCATCTGTTATCTCTAATTCACCCCTCCAGGAGGGCTTGATATTATTCACCGCCTCGAAGATATGATTGTCAAACATATATACCCCTACCAAGGCTAAGTCGGTCTTAGGCTTCTTGGGCTTTTCCACCAACCTTACCACCTTACCTCTTTCAAGCTCAGCTACCCCGAACTGCCCAGGATTTTCCACATGGGCAAGAAGAATCTGAGAATTAGCTCTTTTTTTTCTAAATTCATCCACTAAGGACTTGATCCCTTGCTTTATTATATTATCACCCAGATACATAACAAAGGATTCATTGGCTAAAAAATCTTGTGATATCTTCACCGCATGGGCTAGTCCTAAAGGAGCTTCTTGCTTAATATAGGTAATTTTACTCCCCCATTTCTTTCCTTCTCCTACTGCTTCTTTTATTTCCTCATAAGTATCTCCCACTACAATTCCTACATCAGTGATTCCCGCTTCTCTTATGGCCTCGATTCCGTAAAAAAGAATAGGTTTATTAGCTATGGGGATGAGCTGCTTGGCTGCAGTATGAGTAATAGGACGAAGACGCGTTCCTTCTCCGCCGCTTAAAATTAAAGCTTTCATTTTATTTTTCTCTCTTTTCTAAGTCTCTGGCTTCATCCACCAGCATCACTGGAATACCATCTCTAACAGGGTAATACTTTTTACATTTGTGACAAATGATCTTATCGCCCTTGAGCTTGACTTCGCTTTTACAGACAGGACAGGCCAGAATTTCAAGTAGTTTCTTATTTAGCATGGGCATTTCCTCTTTTTGCTGAAAGAAAGAAATTGCTAATCTCCTTCACCACCAGCTCTATTTTATCTCTTTCTAACTCTGGGTAAATAGGTAGAGAGAGTACTTCTCTGGATGCTTTTTCTGCTAGAGGAAAATCTCCTTTTCTGTAACCTAAATCTTTATGCACCCTCTGAAGGTGCAGGGGAAGGGGATAGTAAACTTTTGTTCTAATTCCCTTTGCCTCCAGATATTCTTTTAGCCTCTCTCTTTCAGGAGTGCAGATGGTATAGACGCAATAACTATGCCGGGCATAGGGAGCTTCTTGAGGAATTTTTACCCCCTTAGAAGGTCCGGAGGGTGAGGAAGAAAACAGCTCATTATAAAGAGAAGCTTTCTGGCGACGCATCTCTATCCACTTATCCAGGTATTTTAATTTCACCCTCAAAATTGCCGCTTGCAGCTCATCCAGTCTACTGTTGTATCCAAATACAGAATAAAAATAATCATATTTTACCCCATGAATCCTGAGGCTCTTTATCTTCTCTGCTATCTTTTCATCATTGGTGAGAACCATTCCTCCGTCACCACAGCCACCTAAGTTCTTGGTGGGGAAAAAACTAAGGCAGCCCACATTCCCAATTGAGCCTACTTTTTTCAAACTATATTCTGCTCCTATGGCCTGGGCAGCATCTTCAATTACCTTTAGGTTATACTTCTTGGCTATCCTCATAATAGGTTCCATATCTACAGTCTGCCCATAAAGATGGACAGGAATTATAGCTCTGGTTCTTTCTGTTATTACCTCTTCAATTTTTGCTGGGTCAATATTGAAGGTTTCCTCCTCTATATCCACGAATACAGGCTTAGCTCCCACCTGAACAATTACCTCAGTAGTAGCAATAAAAGTAAAGGGAGCAGTTATAACCTCATCCCCCTCACCTATTCCTAAACTAATCAAAGAAAGCCTTAAGGCGTCTGTCCCTGAGGCAACTCCCACGGCGTATTTTGTGCCGCAATATCGGGCAATTTCTTCCTCCAAAGCTCTTACGTTGGGTCCCAAAATGTAATAGCCACTATGAAGAACTTCTTTTACTGCTTCCTCAACTTCTTTTTTAATTTGCTTATATTGAGGCTTTAAGTCTAGTAGGGGAACCTGCATTCTCTTTTCTCCTTCTAAAAGCTCGTAGCGCTTTGTCTCGGACTCTGGCAGACCCTTATAATCCCTGTAGGTGAACTTAATTTTAGTATTTGGACTGCTCATTACTTACACCTCTCTTTCTTCATCTAAACCTATAAGTTTTACTTCTATAGTTCACAATCTACCACTTTCTTAACAAAAAGTCAAAAATGCCTCAGGACAATTTTCTTCTGTCGCTGTATATCCGCTTTGGATTATTTCTGCTCAGCTTCTTCGCTACGGGAAAAATTTAAACTCGTCACTTTGCTCCTCAAACAGTAAATTTTTCTTTTTCCTCCACTCAGAAGCTTCGTTAAAGTGGCAGCTATAAGGCTTCTTTAGAAAATGTCCTTCGGCAAGCGTAAATTCTTAGCACTTCAACAACCCATCAAGGGAATCTGGCTAGGCTCACCGCCGCCAGGGTATATAAAGATAGAGCTATGACTATGACCAGGTTAAATCCTATGGACAGGGCAAGAAAAGTAGCCAAAACAGTGCTAATAACAGAAGCACAGCCATTTATCCCCCAGGCCCAGGGAACAAGAGAAGCTGCCTTGGAAGAAACTCTGGTCAGTCCTAAAGGAAAAGGTATTCCCATAAAGAAAGCTAAAGGAGCGATAAAGAGGAGAGAAAGTAAAATTTTTACTGCATCCCTATAAGAGATAAATAAACTAAATATACGGCCCAGATAAAATAAATAAATGAGAGATATAATTATTATTACTCCTACAGCTAGACTAACATTGCTCAATCCCCTTATATGGATTCGCTCCGATAGATAGCTTCCCCAACCAGAAAAAAAGAGAAAGCCGGCTATTACCACAGCCACAGCATAAATGGGATAAGATAAAAAAAGAGTAAATTTTTGGATGAAGTAGATTTCCACAAACATAT
>JAUVZS010000194.1:0-3773 GCA_030602435.1 Clostridia bacterium | reverse complement strand
AGGTTAAAATAGCCAAACTTAATGGTGTCATCAAGAACATTGCCCCTAGCTATGAGGATTGTCAGAAGATCGCCCTCCGCCTTAATACCCCCCTTAAAGAGGTCTATAAAGAGGCAAAAGAGGCTGCAGAAGAAAATGCTTAAACAAATAGCAAATGAGCTCAAAAAGCACGCTCCTTTTACTTTTCTGGGAGCTATCACAGGAATCATCATTATGGCTGTAATAGCCTTTGCTAATGTTCCTCCCGAAATTTCCCATACTCTTTTTTATATCTTACATCCTGTCCATGTTGTACTAAGTGCACTCGTAACTACAGCTATGTACAAACGACATAGTAAGGGTAAACTTTGGGCAGCAATTTTAATTGGTTATGCAGGCTCTATCGGCATAGCTACATTAAGCGATGTAGTAATTCCTTATCTAGGAGGGTCCTTACTTGGCATCAAGATAGGATTTCATCTGGGTTTTATCGAAAAATGGTGGCTGGTAAATCCCCTGGCACTAGCCGGTATTACCATTGGCTATTGGAAACCTACAACTAAGTTTCCCCATATGGGGCACGTATTGTTAAGTACCTGGGCCTCGCTGTTTTATTTCACAGCATTCGGGACAGCAAATTGGATTCCTTTACTTCCTTTTCTCTTACTCTTTTTATTCCTTGCTGTCTGGATTCCCTGCTGTACGAGCGACATAATCTTTCCTCTTTTATTTACCCCGCTGCAAAAGGCCCGTCCTTCAAGGAGCAGCAGATAACAGAGCAGTAGATAAAAATTGACATTAGTTTTTGAAATGATATACTTAAATCAAAATTATGGCTAAAGAAAATATTGACAAAATTTTAGAAAAACATAATCAGAATGTGAAGCGGCACATGGATGTTTTGAAAGAGCATTTTGATGACAAAATTGAAATGGTTTCTGAACAAGTAGTTGCTAATACAGAAAAGATTACAACTCTTCAAGAAGATGTGAATACCTTGAAGGAAGATGCAACTTCATTAAAGGATGGCCAGCAAGTTATCAAACTTGATTTAGAATTTATCAAAAACGAACTTAAACAGAAAGTTGGTCGTGACGAATTTGCTGTCTTAGAAAAAAGAGTTAGTATGCTTGAAGCTAAACTAAGTTAGAAATAAATTTGAAATAAATCAGGCTCATAACCCAAGGAACAGAATCGCCATTCCGCAAAGAGATATTGTCCCACCAGCCAAAGTGTGGGTATACCGCTCCCACCGTCCCATAGGCAGAAGATTTACACCTAAAGATGAAATTAGGACAATACTCAACATTGTCACAATTGTTACCACACCAAAGATACCTGTTACTAACACCAAACCAAAAAGGCTATTTTTTGCCGCAGGATACATTAGTATAGGAATCAATGGCTCACAAGGACCGAAAATAAAAATTATAAAGAGGATCCAGGGTGTAAGATTTAAAGTACTTTTTTCCTTATGAACATGCATGTGTTCTTTAGTATGTATATGCCTGTGAGTGTGACTACTTTCTTCATGGATATGTCGGTGTTTGTGCGGTCTATTCCTCAAAGCTCTACGTAATCCCCAAATGAGATACACCAGTCCAAAAGCAACAATAGCCCATGCTGCAAGGTTACCACGAAATGATTCCACTACCTCTAATCTTGTAACAGCAATACCCAGGACAACGCCTATGCTGCCCAACAAAACAGAGCTTAGTATATGGCCAATACCGCATAGAACAGTTACCCATGTTGTTTTAATCGGTGACCATTTCCTTGCCCGAGCCATGACAATGAATGGTAGATAGTGATCAGGTCCCAGTAATGTATGAAAGAAGCCTATTGAAGCCGCAGTAACAGTGAGAATTGTTAATTCTTGCATTATTATAGTTACCTCCTTTGTATTTCAGATTTCAGACCCTTTCGAACCTAAACGAAATTCGCATTCCCTCTTTACGATTTACGAAATACCACATACGACATATGGCATTTACGCTAGCTCTTTCCCCGTAGTAGTCATAGTTAATTTGCCGTGCTTTACACCGCGAGTGCTTGTCAGCTTATCAGCAATGGCTCTGATTTTATCCACTCTTCCCCTTACCAATAAAACCTCCAGACAATTGTCCTCGTCCAAATGTAGGTGCATAGTAGAAATGATAAGGTTATGGGAATGATGTTGGAGCTCAATCAAAGCCTCTGAAAGCCCTGGTGTGTGGTGGTTATAGACAAGGGTGATTGTCCCTGCCATCTCTTCTTTCTCTGTCTTCCACTCCTCCTCTACCAGATGATCCCTGATTAAATCTCTCACTGCCTCTGATCTATTCGCGTATCCCTTCTTAGAAATTAGTTTGTCAAAATCCTTGAGTAACTTCTTTTCCATAGAGACCCCGAATCTTACTATCTCTTCCACCAGACTCACCTCTCTTAGTTCATAGTTCATGGTTCGTAGTTCATAGCCGATGAACAAAATCTATACCAGTGGCAACGTCACTATAGGTGCATTGAACTACCAGCGAGCTCATAAGAGCGAGCGTACTATGAACTGGTATTTTTATTCTGGATTCAATAATCTTTTCCCGCATGTGTGTTACTATTTTCAATATGATAACACACAACCGAGAAAAGTCAAATGGTCGAATGGAATAGTAAAAAATGAGATAATAAATGGGTCGGTTTATTAAAGGTCAGGCTAGAAAGGTGAAAGGAACTCTCTATTTTCCAGCATAAATATAGTAGATTGTTACCAGTGAAAATGGCAGCAATATCAAAGCAGGAGTATAAGGGGGTGAATAAGCAGATAAGAAACCCTCCCAGGTGTTAATCCATCCTCCTCCTTCTCCTCCGGGAATGGATTCGGCAATCATACTAAATATCTTTATACCGGCCATGATCCATATCATTATACTAGCCATTACCACCTTTGCTAACTGATGTATCTCCGCTAAATTTTTGACGCTGCTTAAGTAAAACAGTCCAGCAAAAAAAAGAATGAACCCTCTCCACAGTAGAAACCCGCCGGATATTTCCAAAATACCCCAGGTAAGGCTTCTACCCGCTATACCTATTATCAACTCTGCTATCCCAAAAGCCAAGACCCAGAGGCCAAAAAGAGAAAAGTACACTTTTCCGATTCCGAAGGAATAGGTATAATATTTGTTTTCCACTTAAGCCACCCCCAACAGTATCCATATTAAATGCAGCAAACCACCATATAAGAAGGCAGTTGCTACCAGGGTTACCAAACTTCCCAAAAGTCCCTTCCATCCTCCTTCCCTTAGAAGCATGACGAAAGTTGCCACACAGGGAAAGTAGATACTAACAAGCACTACAGAAGTAATCATCTGATATCTTGTCATTTCAATAGCGGAGAGCTGCGCTACAGCTAAGTCTTTTCTCAAGAACGCCACTATTAATGGCCCCACTGTTTCCTTAGGTATTCCAAACCATCCGCTGAGCAATGGACTTAATAAACTGGCTAGCCAATCCATCACTCCTATTAAATGGAGTATATTAACGATTATTACACCTAAGAGAACAAATGGAATCGCCGCGGTGAAGAAACTACTTACTTTTATCCACAGCTTTCTCCCTGTATTACCTAACGTAGGTCTTCGATAAGGTGGTATATCCAAGAGAATTTCTGGCGACTTTCCTGGTATAATCTTATTAAGAATAAAACCAAGGATAAAATATCCCATCAATAGATAGAGCATAACCCAGCCTACAGTCTCTGGAATTACCTTTAACATAATCCCCAGCTGGGCACCGCAAGGAATAAATATTGCCAGCAGTGT
>JAUVZS010000069.1:0-6529 GCA_030602435.1 Clostridia bacterium | reverse complement strand
TCTACATTCTTTAGCTTCACTTCTTTAGGAATTGAGATCCTGGTAGGAGCAAAATTCAGAATCCCTTTTACCCCTCCTTTTACTAATTTATCAGCTACTTCCTGGGCTGCTGAAGCAGGGGTAGTAATGATGCCTATCTTTATTTCCTTTAGTGGCAAAATCTGAGGAATATTTTCTACATCCTGAACTTCTACCCCTTGCCACACCTTTCCTATTTTAGATGGATCTTTATCAAAAGCTGCCCTTATTTCAAATTCGTTTCTCTTGAACCCGGGGTAAATAAGCAGAGCCCTGCCTAAATTTCCTACTCCTACAAGAGCCATCCCCCAGGTTGTATCCAGCCCCAGGATATGACGAATCTCCTTTTTGAGCTTCCCTACTTTATATCCCTGACCGGGAACTCCAAATCCTCCAAAATAAGCAAGGTCTTTACGCACCTGACCATCAGAGGTTTCCAGTAAATTAGCCAGCTCCTGCGAGGAAAGAATGCTTTCCTCGTTCAGTCTCTTAATGGCTCGCAAATAAATGGATAGACGTTCAATTGTCACTTCCGGCACTTTGAATTTGGGCATCTGATATTCTCCTTCTCCAGCTATAAGATAGGAATCTTTACGGAATATATAAGGATAAGAATCCTTTACGGAATATATAAGCTGTAAGCTATAAGCGATAAGGGCTAGGTGCGCGGTGTTCGATAACCGCAAACCGATAACCGAGTTTCGGTGTTAGGTGGTACGCTAGTTTTACTACTTATTTTCTTCTCCTACGAGGTAAGAGAATTCTAAGGCTTTTTCTCTCTTTTGTCAAAATTACGAATTCGTATCTCGAATCCCCTCACCCGAAAAAGCAAGATTTGCTTTTTCCTTCTCCAACTAAGAAAGTGTAAGATATGCGCTGCTATTTATCAGTTATGAAATAGCAATTGATGGAGCAAGGGTTTTTACAGGGATGGACGCAGCAGAATGAGCCAAAAGAGGAGAAAATCTGGGTCTGATATCCAAGCCCTTTGTATTAGTAAGGCATGACTTAAACAGAAATGATTCTTAAATTTTCTATTCTTTCAAAGTGAGCAACATTATTTGTTAAAAGAGTAAGGTTGTGATGAAGACAGAAAGTCTTTTAAATCTGCTGTTTTAATATAGTGCAATTCTAGACCTTGTCAAGGAAAGATACCTCTTGACAAGGGGAATTGATTGCATTATTGTTTTGTAAACGATGACGAAATCTTGTAAGTACCAGTGAATACTTACATTCTGGAAGAATAGCCATGGAAGCAAAGCTAGAAAAGTGGACAAAGCAAACAAAGATAATTTTAAGCAACCTGGAAAAGGCGCAAGAATTAACTGATTGGAAATTCATGCAGACAGAATTAAAGAGAGCAGAAGAAATAGAATTTGAGGAATGGCCTGGATCTAACCGGCAAAAGGGTTCAAATAGAGGTCTTACCATTTGAGATTAAAACCTTACGGCTCGAGGTGAAAAATTCGCTACGTTGATGCCAAATTTGGCCAAGTGCTGGATTTGCTTAAGGAACTTAATATTGAGGAGGAGACCCTTTTAATTGTGACCTCTGACCATGGCGAAAGTATGACCGAGTACGATCTTTTCTTTGACCATCTTGGCGTTTACGAACCGACTATCCATATGCCTCTCATTATTCGCTGGCCTCAGAAGCTTCCTTATGCAGGGCATCTCGAGACACTCTAGGAGAGTTCACCGAATCTAAAATTATGTTATACTTATAATAGTATAGAAGAGGATTTATTATGGACCTCGCTTACGAATTTTTTCCCAAGATTTTCTCAGTAGATAGTGAAGCAAACATTTCAATACGTGGTTTGCACTATGTTCGAACATTTGAACCTCATCAAGTTTACGCTATTCATTGTTTTTCGAAGATTAATAAAGATGAGGAGGTTAAGTTAAAAATTGAGGCCGATAAAGAGGGTTATCTTAAATTCAGAATACCTCTTCATACCAAAGGAGAGTATTTAATCGATATTTACAATGAAGAAAACAAAGAAACGATATTAACTACGCAGCATATCTTTGCTGCAAGCTCGGATCTTGCAAAGAAAAGAGCTTATAAGGGAGATTTGCATATCCATACTACTTATTCTGACGGCAGGAAGTCTCCCCTTTGCATGGCTATAATTGGCAAGAAACTAGGATTTGACTTTATTTCCATCACTGACCACGATAAGTATTATCCCTCTCTAGAGGCCATTAGAAAAGCTAAAAAAATGAATTTGAATCTGCTTATTTTCCCGGGGGAAGAAGTTTCGGTTTATGGAGAAAATGAAGAAGGGATACATCTGCTTTCTCTTTGCGCATCTAGCGGGATTAGTTCATATAAAAACAATAACAGTCTTTATGAAAAAGAATGTCAGGGCATACTTAATAATGAATTGAGGAATAAGACTCTGATTCAGGGATTACCTAAGGAATTCTACGCCCGTACAGTGTGGAATGTAAAAAAGATTCGCCATCTGAGTGGATATGCTATTATTGCTCATCCATATTGGGTGTGGGTGCCTAAACCTGAAGGTAAGTTCCATCTTAGCCCTCTTGTTTATAATCAGCTTTTGGCGGATGATTTATTTGATGCAGTGGAAGTTCTGGGAGATGTAAAACTTGAAAATAATATCCTTTCAATAACAAAATATTATGAAGAAAGAATAAGTGGTAAGAAGATACCTATAGTAGCTAATTCTGATACCCACGATTATCCTCATACTTATGGAGACTACTGGACGGTTGTCTTTGCTGAAAAGTTAGAGAAAGAGAGTATCTTTAATGCTATTTTAAATTTAAAATCAGTAGCTTGTGAATATTGTCACAATAAAGAATTAAGAGTATATGGCCCTCATGAACTTGTTGAATATACTTATTTCCTTCAGAGAGAATTTTTCCCTTTGCACGATAAAATCTGTGCCTTAGAGGGAGAATTATCCATGCACATCTTTAAGGAAAAGAGTAAAGACAATTCAAAATTAGTTAATCTGAGGAAAGAATTGGATAATCTCTACCAAAAAATTTGGGCAACTTAAAACAAAGAGCTCCGAAATTGAGTAAATATCCTAAGGAGAATTAAAATTCTTGAGCACTCTTTTTCCTTGAATATAGACATCCTGGTATTCTGCAGCGTTTATTTCCCAATATATCTCAGCAAAAAAGAGTTTTATTGCGTAGCTTCCATTGGGTAAATCGAATCTATACATTATATTTTCTCCCATCCGAATGCTTTGAAAAACTTTCATATCCGAAGTATCGGCGATGGGATCCTGGATACCACTCATTTTCTCTTTTGCTTTTTCTCTCTTGCTGCCCTTACTTCTCCCTTTCTTTTTTCCAGAAAATCCCTTTTCCTTTTTTCCAGGAAACAAGAGTAGTTTCCTAAATACATTTTAACTTCGCCATCTCTGCCAAAATAAAGAATTCTTTTCACTATCTTATCTAGAAAATACCTGTCGTGAGAGACAACCAAAATACTTCCATTATACTCTAAAAGAGCCTCTTCTAGTATCCTTCTTGAGTTTATGTCAAGATGGTTGGTAGGCTCATCCAGAAGGAGAAAGTTTACCCTGGCTAGCATCAGCTTAGCCAGAAGTACTCTCGCCTGTTCACCTCCGCTCAAATCTTCTATAAAGCTAAAGACGTCCTCTTTGGTAAACAAAAGTTTACCCAGAAAAGAGCGCAGCTCCTCCCTTTCCATTTTGGGGTCTGCCAGCCACACTTCCTCCAGGATAGAATTTTGAGGGTTAAGCTCAGCTAAATGCTGGTCATAATACCCCAGTTTAATACCTCTACCTATTTTTATTTGGCCATTACTCGGAGATTCCTCTCCCATAATTATCTTTAGAAGAGTAGTTTTCCCTGTGCCATTAGGCCCTACAATTCCCCATCGATCACCCCTCTGAAGCTCAAAGCTTAAATCTTCAAAAAGAGGCTTTCCAGCAAAAGACTTACTAAGATGTGAGACCTGGAGCACTTCATTGCCACCCCTTACCTGGCAAGAGAATCTAATGGCTATTTTCTCTTCCTTTTGAGGCCTTGAGACCCTTTTCATCTTTTGCAGCATTTTTCTTCGACTTTGAGCCTGCTTTGTTTTCTGTCCAGCAATATTCTTTCTGATAAATTCCTCCTGACGGCTGATCTCTCTTTTCTGGAGCCGGTATCTTTTTTTCTCTTCCTTGGTTCTCCCCTCTTTTTGCTCTAAATACTGAGTGTAATTACCCTGATAATGCCTCAATTTTCCTTGTTCAAGCTCCCATATTTTTTCTACAGTTCTATCCAGAAAATAGCGATCGTGAGAAACAAGAACCATGGCCCCTTTATAATTGGCAAGATAGTTCTCTAACCA
The DNA here is from genome assembly GCA_030602435.1 of Clostridia bacterium. Classification (GTDB taxonomy): domain Bacteria; phylum Aerophobota; class Aerophobia; order Aerophobales; family AE-B3A; genus JAUWRC01. The sequence goes on along the minus strand of JAUVZS010000069.1, from coordinate 2,166 downwards.
TTCGGTGGCTTCAATATCAAGATGGTTGGTAGGCTCATCCAATAATAGTAGGTGCGGCTTCCTCAAAAGAAGTTTAACATAGGTAAGTCGACTTTTCTCTCCTCCGCTAAGATGCTCTACTAATTTTCCAAAATCGCTCCTCTTAAAACCGATTCCGATGAGAGCAGCTTTCAATCGAACCTCATAGGTATATCCACCTTTATCTTCAAATTCCTCCTCAAGTTCCCCGTACTCATTAATGGTCTTTTCAATATTAGCCTTGTCTTCCTCCATCATTTTGGTTAAGGTATGCATTTTTTCTCTGATGAGGAGAATTTTATCGAATGCCTGCAGCCCCTCCTCGTACACAGTCCTTTTAGGGTTAAGATTTATCTCCTGAACTAAATAACCAATCTTCAAATTCTTTCTTCTCTTAATTTCTCCTTCCTCAGGACTCACCTCCTCAGAAATAAGCTTTAAAAGAGTTGTTTTTCCTACTCCATTAGCGCCAATAAGGCCGATTTTTTCCTTCTCATTTATTTGAAAAGAGTCTTCTTCTATGACCAGCTTATCCTGGTAAAACTTTGCTATGTTTTCTGCGATTACTAAAGACATAAATTTTGTGCACCTTAACGAGGTTTCTTCAAGCGATCTAATTGGTATTTTTCAAGTTTTTCAAGTTTAGCAAGTGCTATATTTATATAAATTTTACCTTTGAAGTCAAGTCCTTTAAAAAAAGACCCCAGTAGTTCTATCCTTAATACTTTCGTGTATAAACAAGAACAATTTTGTATATAGTGGACAATAATGTCCGCTTTTCTAAGCTCTCCAGAGACTGAAATCCAGACAAGGATTAAAATTCAGCGAATAAGAATAATTTTATAGAGAATGGACATTAATGTCCATTCCTTCTTTAGCTCTTTAGAAGTTGAAATTCAAGCATCTTTAATATAACTTTTTCTTCTAAAACGTACAAAATTGGCCAAAATCAGGAAGAAAATTACCTGTAGTGACAAAAGCGCCCTACCCTTAAAAATCTCTAAAATCCTCATCAGTAAAGTAATTAAGTACCATCTAAATAAGTGGATTTTTAGGGCGTTCAAAATTGGCAAAAAAATTGCACATATTTGAACAGGAGGAAAAGTAAAAAGTAACGTAACTGGTATCGCAGAGGGTAGCGATTTGATTTATGGCTAAATAGCTAAAGCTATTTAGCCGAGCATATTGACCCAGGTTATCAAACAAAAGAAGATAATTAGTGGATTAGTTGATTAGAGATTAGACCAGGAGTGTAGAATTGATGAGAAAGAGACCCAAAGTTACTAATGACTGTATGTCTGGATATACTCGAAAGAGAGAAAGAACGCTTGTTTTGATCAGGCGCAAATTACCCCAGTTTTCAGAAGTAAAAGGGGTCAAAAATCAAGAGAGGAGGTGAAAATCACTATTTTAAAGATGGACCCCATTAACTGATTATACGAAGTGAAAAGTAATCAGGTTTGCCAAAAAATACCAAAAAAATAAAGAAGGAGAACTAAAATGAGAAAAGGAAAACATTATTTGCTGTCTGTTTTCATCTCGGCCCTTCTGGTAGGGCTGGGGGCAGCAGCGGGAATGGCAGCTAATGTCACTATCACTGGGACTCAGGTGGGGACATCGGAGTTGAGTATTGGCGTTTGTGAAGGCTGCTCAGGTTGGAACATCAATGATATCGTCGATCTAGGAGCAAACAACGTCCGTTTCTGGGCTGGAATGAGCCGGGTGGAGCCTGAAGATGATGACGGTGTCTACGGCTCACCCACCATTGCCGAAATCAAAGCAGATCCGAACGTCATCCCCTGGGACGTGTGGGATTACTGGTTTAAATACTACGACACCTACTTTTGGTCTGGTTATGACCACGTAGAGGTCGCCTTATACGACCAGTTAACTCAACTGAGAGACAACGGCATCAGGCCAATAGTGACCTTGCGGAACGTGGATAATCACGATTGGCCGGACTGGGCTATGCAACTCAATCCCCCAGATACACCGGAGGACTGGAACGAGTGGTGGGAGTTTTGCTTTGCCTGGGTATACTATGCCAATGTGCTGAACAACCTAGAAATACACGACTGGCAGGTACACAATGAACCGGAGAACGAAGGCCAGGGATGGGATGGAACCCTGGAGGACTATATCGTCTTC
>JAUVZS010000191.1:0-3831 GCA_030602435.1 Clostridia bacterium | reverse complement strand
CAGAAGAGCTAAAAAAACATAAGTAAGTTAATCCAGATATTTGTAAGTTCAATTTTGGCTATTGGCTATGTCTAAAAGAAGGAGGTGAAGTATGAAATTTTCCACAGGGAGAAGAACCAGGATAAAGCATTCCACTGGCATAGATATGGCAGAACTAGGGAAAATTAAAAGGAGAATGAAGTCAGTAAAACATTCAAGCGGTGGAGAATCCCCTCTATCGCACACCACAGGACAGGTAACAGATTCCAAAGCATTCTATGACCAGCTAATTGAGGAAGAGGAAAAAGAGATTGAAGAAGAAAAAGTTGAAGAAAACAAGGAAAAATAGAAAGGAGGAGAAATGGGAATAAAGTATTCAACAGGCAGGGGGACCAGAGTAAAACACTCCACTGCTCTGGAATGGGAAGACCTAGAGAAGCAAAAGAAAAAATATGACCCTATAAAACATTCCACCGGGGAAGATGCTCAAATCAGACATGCAACCGGTACGGAGTTTGATTATAAAGCATTGTATCAGCGGGAGCAAGAAGATAAAGAGAAGCGGGAAGAGTATGAGAAAGAGTTGAAAGAGTTGCATGAAAAGCATTTTGGAAGAGGTGCTAAAGCTAAAAAACTGGACCCCGATGATAAAGATTTTGCTGTAAGGCTCTGGGATGGCACTACTGTAAAAGGAATAAGAGCAAAAAATAGATTAGGCCTTATGTCTCGGGTGCGATCTAAGCCTCCTGCAGAGGGTGATGAATATGTTGAAAAATACTATGAGACTTTATACCAGGAATTAGTAGATAGGAGAAGGAGAAAAAAATACATTAAAACTTCTACTTAAAAAATAAATAAATTGATAAGGAGGAATGAAAAATGCCAACTCCAGATGAAAAGAATATCTTGGAAATAATTTACGACGAGGGTGGTGAAACCAAAGAAACAGTAATAAGCAGACAAATGGGGCTGCGTCTGGATTACCTGAGGTCTATCCTGGGCTCAATGGGAAGAAGAGACTACATAGATGTTTTAAAAGGAGGTAAGATCAGGATTGCTCATAGGGGCTGGAAAGCCTTAGGCAAACAGCCTAAATTTAAGACACCCTGGGATAATCTAGCAGGCACTGAAGAAAAAACTCCTCTTACTCCTGAAGAAAGATACAAGAAGTGGACCGGACAAACAGCCAAAAGCGAAGAGGAAAATGTAGGCCAAAGGTAGAATATTGGTGAAGTAAATGCCAGTAGATCCTGTGTCAGGGACTATCGCAAGGGCTATATTTAAAGAGGCTCAAAAGGAAGATGAAAATCAAAGGAAATCTGGCTATTGGATGTTGTGTCCTTCCTGTGGGAGAAGGGTGGTAAAGAAACTGTTGATCAAAAAGGGTTGTTATTTATGTAAATGGAGGGGAACAGAGGAGGAAATTGAAACAGCTCAGGCTAAACAGCTTAATCAACTGAGCCAAAACAAGCAAATCGCACTTTCAGCTAAAAGAGAATATATTCACCCTTATCGGACTAACTGTCCTAATTGTGGGAGAGAGGTTATCAATACTCAACTAAGGGAGAAGGGATGTTATATTTGTGGATGGAAACCAAAATAAGAAATAAGGAGACAGAGGAAAATGAAGGAACCAGATAAAGAAAAATATGAGAAAAAAATAAGAGAACTCGAAGATAGAATCAGAAAACTGGAGAGAAAAAAAGAGAAAGTGAAAGAAGAAGAGGTGGAAGTATCAGCAGAAACTAGTGCCGGTGAGATTCTCAGGAGCGTGGGTAATATGTTTGGCATAGGCGGCTTAATAAAGAGCGTAGAAAAGCTTCCTGAATTTCAGGAAAGATTAGGAAGAGTTGATGCAGAATTGAAGAGAAAATTAAAGACAACTCCTTTAAAAAGAACAGAGGAAAGAACATCTTATCCTGGCAGAGGTTTCAGGCCTAGGACAGCTGTCGGGGAGCGTCCTGGAGCTAAAAGAGAAACTCCTGTTCCCAGGGAAAGAGAAGTAGATATATTTGATGAGGATGACTATGTAATGGCCGTCGTTGAGATTCCTGGGGCAAAAGAGGAAAGTATAGAGGTTAAATTAGAAAAAGATAAACTGGCTATTTCTGCTGATAAAGCTGGGAAAAAGTTTCAAAAGGAAATAATACTACCCTGTGTTCCTAAGGGAGAAATGACCAAGAGTTATAAGAATGGAATACTTGAGATAAAAATAATGAAGAATTAAGGCTAAGAATGCAGGGCCCGTTCGCCGAACGGGCCAATAAAAAAATGCGGCCCGATGTGGGCATCGGGCCCTACAGAATACTAACAATGAACTAATAATTTTTAATTGGAGTGAAGAGTCATGCCTATTGATATTAATGAAGATAATTTGAAACACGGACTTTTAGGTCTGGTCATTGCTATAGTTGAGGTAATCAGGGACGCGCTCAAACATCAAGCGCTCAGACGCATGGAAGGTGGAAGCCTGACTGATGAGGAGGTTGAAAGGTTAGGAAGAGCTCTTGAAGAAATTGATATTGCCATCGACCAGATGAAGGAAGAGCAGGGAGTTACGGATACGGTCAAACAAGTGAGGGATGGGCTGGATGACCTTGTAGATGATGTTTTAGATCAGATATTAAACCCAGAGAGATGGAAGGAAGCAGAAGAGGAGAAAGCAATATAGTTTTTTTGTTTTTTTCATTTTTCATTTTTAATTTCTTATACTGGAGAAAGGCGACATGGCGGAAGGAAGATATGTTTATTGTATTGTTGAGGGTGCTCAAAAAGCCCAATTGGGGAACATTGGCATAGACGGAAGTCGTGTTTATACTATTCATTACAAGGATATATCTGCCGTAGTTCACAACAGTCCTGCAAAACCATATGAATCAAAAGATAATGAAGTGGTGAAAAACTGGGTTATTACACACGAAAAGGTTATAGAGAAAGCCTGGGAGAAGCTGGGGACAGTTCTGCCCTTCGGGTTTGATACTATAATCAAGGCTGATGAAGAAAAAGACCAAAAAGACCCAGAAAAAATAGTTAAATATTGGTTAGAGGAAGATTACCAGAGCCTTAAAGAAAAATTAGATAAAGTAAAGGGTAAAGCCGAATATGGGGTCCAAGTCTCGTGGGATACTAAAGTCATCTCTCATATGCTTACAGAAAAAGACGAAGATCTTAAAAAATTGAGCGAGGAAATTAAATCTAAGCCCAGAGGGGCAGCCTACATGTATAAGCAAAAGTTAGAAAAGTTATTGAGAGGAAGATTAGAGAGAGAAGCAGAAAGATATTTCAAAGATTTCTATGGAAGAATCAGAGAATATGCTGATGAAATTAGAATGGAAAAATTAAAGAAGGATGAGGAGCCGAGGCAGATGCTTATGAATGTATCCTGCTTGGCGGATAAAGAAGATGTTAAAGTCTTAGGCGTTGAATTAGATAAGATTAACAATATTGAAGGCTTCTTTGTCCGCTTCACCGGGCCCTGGCCACCATATTCTTTTGTATAACAAGGAGAAGCGATAAATGGAACCAGACCGAGATTGGAGGGGAAGAGCTACTTTAGTTGATTTGCTGGATAGGGTTTTTGATAAGGGAGTGGTGATATATGCTGATATCATCATCTCAGTGGCTGGTATTCCTTTGATTGGGGTTAATCTCAGAGCAGCACTGGCTGGAATGGAGACTATGGTGGAGTATGGCGTAATGCAGGACATGGATGTCAAAACCCGCATGTGGGAGGCTCAGCATAGGAAGATAAAAGAAGTTACCTTGATGGAGGGAGAAGACCTCGTTTTGAAAATATTTGGCTCTTACCACTATCATAAAGGAATTTATAACGCCTGGAAATCGGGATGGTTC
>JAUVZS010000117.1:0-5040 GCA_030602435.1 Clostridia bacterium | reverse complement strand
CTGCTTAACATTACTGGAAGTAGCTCTCAGGGCCAGGTTCTTTGGAAGAAGGAAATTTCGTGCATAGCCACTGGCTACTTCTACTATCTCTCCCTTTTTTCCAATATTATCAACTTTTTCTCTTAATATAATCTTCAAGATAGGCCTCAGGACAATTTTCTTCTGTCGCTGTATATCCGCTTTGGATTATTTCTCCTTAGCTTCTTCGCTGCGGGAAAGATTTAAACTCGTCGCTTCGCTCCTCAAACAGTAAATCTTTCTTTTTCCTCCGCTCAGAAGCTTCCTTAAGGTAGCGGCTATAAGGCTCCTTCAGAAAATGTCCTTCGGCAGCCGTATAAATCCGACCGCTACTATACACTAAACGCTACCCGCTATACGCTATTTCTATTTATAAGGTAAAAGCGCCATCTCTCTTGCTTTTTTGATAGCATTAGAAAGCTTTCTTTGATGCTTAGCACAGACCCCGGTACGTCTTCTACACCTTATGCGAGCTCGAGCATCTATATAACGCTGCAGAACTTTTATGTCTAAATAGTCCAGCGACTGAGAATGACAAAAATTACAAATCTTTTTTCTTTTAAACGTTCTTCTTTTAGACACAGGCCTAAAGCTCAAAATATCCTCCCTCAATTTATTCACCAAAGGGAATATCGTCCTTTTCCTCTGGCTTAGATGAAGGTTCCTCCGGCTCAGGTGAAGGAACTTTATCTATCTCATTTTCAACTTTTTCCTCGGGAACCTCTGGTGAAGGTTGCTTCTTTAATCTCTGTAAAAATTCAACTCTGTAAGCAACTACCTCCGTCACCCATCTTCTTATCCCATCTTTATCTTCATAAGTGCGAACCTGAAGTCTTCCATCAACAGCTACCTGACTTCCTTTCATCAGATATTCTGTACAAGTCTCTGCCCGTTTTTGCCACACCACAACAGGTATAAAATCTGCCTCTCTCTCTCCTTCTCGATTTACAAAAGAACGATTAACCGCCACCGTAAAGCTTGTCACAGGTGTTCCTTCAGGAGTATAACGAAGTTCAGGATCTCGGGTGAGATTCCCTATTAAGATTATTCGATTCAACCTGGCTACCTCCCTTTCCCCCTCTCTTTTTCTCTGGAGAGATTTTTTTTCTTGTTATCATAGCTCTTACAATTCTTTTTTCTCCGGTAAAAAACTCCCGAATTCGGTCAAGTTTAGAAGAATCGGAGTGAAAATCAATGGTTATAAAAAAACCTTCTTTGACTTTTCCTATTTCATAGGTGAATTTATGCATCCCCATTAGATTTACATCCTTCACCTCTCCCTTTTTATTAACAATAACCTCTTTGATCCCCTTTAAGAGTAGATCCCTCTCTTCCTCACTTAGTTCCGGTCTTAAAGCACACACTGCACTGTATAAAGGCATCTTTAAAAAACTCCCTTCACATAAATGCTAACTACTGAATCTAAAGTGTATTACATCCCCGTCTCTCACGAGGTAATCCTTCCCCTCTGTCCTTACCCTTCCTTCTTCTTTTGCCCGCTTTATTGACCCTATCTTCAAAAGATCAGATACAACTATCACCTCACCTCGAATAAATCCTTTCTCCATATCCGAATGAACCTTACCCGCTGCCCGGGAAATGGAAATCCCTCTTTTTACCGGCCACGCTCTTACTTCCTTGCCTCCAGTGATGGTAAAAAAAGTTATTAAGTTAAGTTTTCGGTAAACCTCTTTTATTAATCTATCTATTCCTTCTTCTATCTTTAATTCTTTAAGAAATTCTATTTTTTCCTCCGAAGAAAGCTCCTTTAACTCTGCCTCTAGCTGAGCACATATCTCTATTAAATCTATTCCTTCTTCGGAGGCATGTCTTCTTAGTCTCTTGAGTAAAGGAGATGGAGAAGTTAGATCATCCTCATCTACATTGGCTACATAAAAAAGAGGTTTGAGACTTAAAAGTCCTTCTTTACTTAATTCATCCTTCTCTTCTTGCCTGAGAACTCTCCTTAGAGAATGTCCTTCTCCGAGATTAACTTTGACTTTCTCCAGGAGACTTAACCTCTCTTTATCCTCCGTGAGCCCTGATTTTACCAATTTGTTCAGTTTTGTCAATCTTCGCTCTATTATTTCTAGATCCGAAAGAAGTAACTCCAGCTCAATGATTTGAATATCTCTTATTGGCTCTATATCCCCTTCAAGATGAGCGATCTCTTCTTCCTTAAAGCACCTCACTACCTCAACAAGGACATCTACCTCTCTTATTCTGGACAAAAACTCATTTCCTAAACCTTCTCCCTGATGAGCACCTCTTACCAAACCAGCTACATCTACAAACTCTACTACTGCTGCTTTAGTAACCTCGGGATTTATCAATTTAGTCAAGGATTCTAACCGAGAATCAGGAACAGAGGCTATTCCTACATTAGGAGAAACGGTGGAGAAAGGAAAACTACCCACCTGCGCTTTCCCCTGCGTAAGAGCATTAAAAAGAGTAGATTTACCCACATTGGGTAGCCCTATTATTCCCCCACAAAGACTAGCCAAGAAACCTCCTTAATTTATAGTTCAATTATTCTTCCTGAATATCTACTCTGAGACTATCTAATAATTCTAAATAACCTTTTAGTCCTCTTTTTTCTGCCGGAACTCGCAGTCTACTTAGTGCTCTTTCCTGGATTTGTCTAACTCTTTCCCTGCTGACCCCGTATCTTTTTCCAATCTCCCGTAAGGAATAATCTCCTCCTTCCTCCAAACCAAATCTTAACCTTAATATCTCTAGCTCACGCGGATCTTTTACTACTTTTTCTAATAGTTTTCTAACCTCTTTTTTAAGTATCTCCAAAGTAAGTCTGTAAACAGGCGAAGGGATAGTAGCGTTAGAGACAAAATTAATCATTGAATTATCTTTTTCCTCTCCCATTGGTTTATCAAGAGAAATGGCATCTTGAGTAATCCCTAGAGCCTCTCTGATTTTCTCAGGAGGAAATTTTACCTCTTCAGCAATCTCCTCTGCAGTGGGCTCTCTTTTTAACTTCTGTTCCAATTGTCTAGAAACTCTGCTCAATTTCTTTAATAAATGCACTATATGAACAGGAAGGCGTATAGTTCTTGACTGGTCAGCGATAGTTCTGGATAACGCTTGACGAATCCACCAGCTAGCATAGGTACTAAAGCGCCTTTCACATTTATAATCAAACTTGTCTATAGCTCGAGAAAGACCAATGTTTCCTTCCTGGATAAGATCCAAAAAAGAAACTCCTTTTCCCGTATACTTCTTAGCGAAACTTACTACTAAACGCAAGTTAGCTTCCATCATTTTTTTTCTATGTAACTCATATCTGACCATTATCTCCTCTATTTTCTGGAAAATTTGCTTTACTTTTTCCCTCTTCTGGCAAGGTTTTATTTTATCTATCTGCTTCCTATTCTCTCGTAAAAAATCGAGGGTCTCTCTTATCCTACCTATATCTTTGCCAAGATTATCTAGATTCTTGCCCACCCCCCCTACTTTTTTAAACAACTCAAGAAGATCAGGATCACTTTTGATAATAAGAGCTACTTTGGTAAGAAGTTTAATTAACTCCTTTCTTTCTTTCTTTATCTTTTTAGCCAGTTCTCCTTCCTCCTCCCGACTTAAGAGAGGAGTTTTCCCTATCCCTTTCAGATAGCTTTCTATTGTCTCAGAGGAGAAACTTTGTTTATCTTTATTTACTTGTTTTTCTTCAATTTCTTCTTTCTGCCTCACCTAGTTCTCCTTACTTCGTTCTATTCATTGTTGCTCATAGCTTTTTCACAAGGCTATGGGTAAAGATGTCATTCTAGCTTCTCAAAACTATAAATAAAGTGAGGAGTAAACATTTTTCTTTGCCCTTGATAAAAAAAATACGCTCTTAAAGTCATCTCAATTTCTTTCTGTACACTTTTATCCACCTTTTGTTGAAACACCTTCTCCAAACTCGAGAAAAGAAGATAGCTCATCAATAGGCTGGCTTTCTTCGAAATGTTTATCCTTCCTTTGTCAACCTCTTGACAACTACCACAGAGAAGTCCTCCCAGCCTTAAACTAAAATAGAAAGACTTAATTAATTTTGTATCTCTTCTGCAATTAACACACCCCTCAAGATAAGGTCTGTAACCTAAAACACTCAACAGTTTCAGTTCAAAACTTCGCATCAAAAGGCCAAGGGTGCATTTGGAACCTTTTTCCAAAAGGAAAAGAGTTTTTAATAACAATTGGAAAAGAAAAGGATGAGGCTCTCTCTCGCCCACAAACTTATCCACTAACTCAACCAGATAACAGCTATAGGCAAACCTAAGTAGATCTTTTTTGATCTCTGGAAAATAGTATTTAATCTCACCTTCATTTAAAGTATCCAGGCTCTTTTCCCCATTTTTGTGGATCAATAAAATATCATAAGAAAGAAGTTGAATCAAGGAAGCAAATCTACTCTTTATCCGTCGAGCTCCTTTTGCTACTACTTTTATCTTCCCATACTTTGGCGAATAAAAAACCACTATTTTATCTTGATCTCCTAAATCATAATCTCTGAGAACAACCGCTTCTGTTTTATATAGAATCATTTTCTTTATCTGTAAATCTTAATCACTATAGCAAAAGGATTTTAATCGGTCAAATTTTCAAGTATTGAAGGAGAAAATATATTCAACTCCCTTGACCAGAGGCATGTAATCTGCTATATTGTTTTCGGCAATTAGATAGTGATATTAAGGAATACCTCAGGACCTTTCCTGAGTTCTAATCTGGTTGATGTGCTCGGGTAAGTAGCGTTAGCTGCTTAGCCAATGTGCTCGGGTATTTCCTGTGTCAGTATGCTCGGGTGAATAGCTCTGGCTATTCAGCCAAATAGCTTTGGCTATTTAGCCATTTCCCGAGTTAATGTGCTCGGGTAAATAGCTTTGGCTATTTAGCCAATTCCTCTCTGTCGCTGTATATCCGCTTTGGATTATTTCTGCTAAACTTATTCGCTACGGGAAAGATTTAAACTCGTCACTTCTTTCCTCAAACAGTAAATCTTTCTTTTTCCTCCGCTCAGAAGCTTCG
>JAUVZS010000005.1:0-14807 GCA_030602435.1 Clostridia bacterium | reverse complement strand
TGGAAAGAGTTCCCTTCTTAGATGAATATGGAGAGAGATCCCTTCTGGAAGTAGATATTCCTTCTGAGATGGGTGTACTTTGTGTAGTTGAAGATCTGATGAATACCAATGTGGTTACTGTTTCTGAGGAGATGACCACCTTTGAGGCTCGTTCCTTAATGAAGCTCCATAAATTAGGAAGACTGCCTGTTACTGACAAAGAAGGTTATTTGGTGGGTATTATCAGTTTATTCGATATAATCCTGGCTGTTTTTAAGAAGAAAGGAATTCTTTGATGGATACTCTTCTTTCCCTTGGTGTTATTCTGTTGGCTGGTGTTTTAGCAGCTAAGTTTCTACGGCGAATAAAATTCCCTGCCGTAACAGCTTACCTTTTATTAGGCATTCTTCTTAGTCCAGGAATCTTTAATCTCGTTTCTGAACAAATTCTTAATGCTTCCGGTTTAATTTCTAATATTGTTTTAGGTGTTATTGCTTTTGGCTTGGGGCAGAATTTTTCTAAAGAGAATTTTTCTAAAATTGGTAAATCAGTGGTTTGGATTTCTCTGTTGGAAGCCAGTGGTGCTTATATATGTGTTACTCTCGCCTCTTTTTTATTATTGAGACAACCTCTTTATCTTTCCTTGCTCTTTGGAGCAATTGCTTCTGCTACTGCCCCGGCAGCAACAGTAATGATAATTAGAGAATATAAAGCCAGGGGAACCTTTACCAATACTCTTTTGGGGACAGTGGCCGTCGATGATGCCTGGTGTCTTATAATCTTTGCCGTCTCTTTAACTCTTGCTAAAGCTTTGGTATCCCCTTCGGTAGAGAATCTTTTTCTTTCCAAAATCTTTCTCTATTCTTTTTTGAAAGTCGGCGGTGCTTTCGCTTTAGGCGCATTAATTGCCGTAGTTTTTGCTTATTTTTCTCGTTTTTTAAGGACGGAAGCAGATCTTCTCATCTGTACCCTGGGTTTTGTTCTTCTTAACACAGGTATAGCTTTGTGGCTTCATCTTCCAGCTCTTCTGGCTAATATTTTTTTAGGAGTAGTATTGATTAATATAAGCAAAAAAAACATCAGATTTTTTGATATTTTAAGAAGAGTTGATTCTCCTCTTTATCTTTGCTTCTTTGTCCTGGCCGGAGCGAATTTAAATATTACATTACTGGGAAAAGTGGGGTTGATAAGTCTTTCTTATTTTCTTTTTCGCATAATGGGTAAACTAGCAGGTGCCTCTCTAGGCGGGTATCTTGCAAAAGCTAGTGATTCGGTAAGGAAGTATCTTGGTTGGGGACTTATTCCTCAGGCTGGTGTAGCCTTAGGTGTAGCCTTAATTGCTGAAGCAGAGTTTCCTCAGTTGGGAGGCATAGTATTTACCACCATCGCTACTACTACCATTGTTTACGAAATTATCGGTCCCTTCTGTACTAAATTTGCCTTAAGTAAAGCCGGTGAAATTGAAAAAAGTTAGGACGCAGATTTTCACAGGTCTGCGTTCATCTGCGTCCCAATTTCCTCTCAAAAGCCTTATTCAATTCATCCTTATACGAAGGAACGAGAGCTCCTCCCGAAATGATAAGTTGGAAGGCCTTTTGTATCCCAATGGAGAGAGGTACAGTTTCCTTTTCCGCAATCAGAGTGAGGTATCCAGAGGTAGGATTGGGAGTGGTGGGGATAAATACACTTAATATCTTTTGAGGTGAGTCCTCTCCAGGAGTTTCCAAAAGCGTCTCCGCCGTAACAAAACCAATACTGTATACTCCTCGGCGGGGATACTCTAGCATAACTACTCTTTTAAAAATATACTTTTTCCCTGTAAATAATACGTTATTGATCTCTTTGATAGGGCGGTAGATGGTGCTTATGAGAGGAATTTTAAAGAATATCCTTCTCTCTAAGAAATCAAGAATTCTTCTACCCACTACTCGTGAGGTAAAAAATCCAAATAAGGTTATTAATCCCAGTACAATCAAAAAAGCGGCTATCTTTATTCCTATGGAAATCAGTCCTCCTGCTTTCTCTATTATAGAAGGAGGAATAAAGGTAGAGATAATTGGAGGTACTAACTGGCTCAAGAAGGCATCCAATTTTTGAAAAACATACACCAGAATAATAATGGTAACTACCAGAGGAAGGAGGGTGACTAAGCCGGTAATAAAATAATTCCTCAACCTTTTCATCTTCTTATTTTTTGTTTTTTCCCTCAGGTTTTTGCCAGATTTTAACTTTCTTTATACGCCTTTCATTTGCCTCTACTATAGCTATTCTCAAGTTCTCATATTGGATTACCTCCCCTTCTTTGGGAATTCTTCCTAAAAGATCAAAAATAAGCCCACCTATCGATTCAAAAGCATCTGTTTCTTCTGGAAGATGAGTACCTAATTTTTCATTAATTTCATCGATATCCGTTTCCGCTTTTACCAGAGCGGATCCGTCTCTTGAAATAGCTATCTTCTCTTCGCCGCGGTCATATTCATCCTCTATTTCTCCCACGATTTCTTCTAATAAGTCCTCCAGCGTCAACATTCCCGCCACTCCACCATATTCATCCACTACGATAGCTAAGTGAATTTTTTCCCTCTGAAGTTTGCGGAACACCTCACCAAGGTGAGTGGTGTAGGGAACAAAAATAGGAGGATGCATTATTTCTTTTACCTTTATTCCTTTATCTAGCTCGCTGGTAAAACGTAATAAATCCTTAGCATAGGCTATTCCCGTTATGTTATCTACTTTTCCTTGATAAACAGGTATTCTCGAGTATCCAACCCTTTTTATTAAATCTATTAGCTCTAAGAGACCTGCCTCCTCATCAATGCAAACCATGTTGATACGGGGAATCATTATCTCCTTAGTCTGAGTTTCATCGAACTCCAGGGCACTATGAACCAATTCCTCTTCTTGCTTGTCTAAGGCTCCTTCTTCCTGGCCTATATCGATAAGGGTATGAATTTCTTTTTCCGTAATTAAATGATCCCGTCCGGATTTCTTTGACCCTGCAGCTTTCAAGATAACCTGAGTAAAAAAGGTTAGGGCTCTAACTACAGGGCTTAAAACTGTGGAAAGTAAAAGGATTGACCCGACCACCTTCAAGGAAATGATCTCGGCATGCTGTTGGCAGTATCTTTTAGGAATAATCTCCCCAAAAACGAGGATTATGAAAGTCATCACTCCGGTAGCTATCCCCACAATTTTACCTGGAGTTCCTCCCACTATCTCTCCTACCAGAAGAGTAGCCAGACTTGCAGCAGCAATGTTAACAAAGTTGTTGCCAATTAAAATAGTGATCAGCCATCGGGAAGGGTTTATTAACAAAGATTCTATCTGGCGTCCTTTCTTCCCTTTCTCTTTGACTAACCTTTTCAAAGTTATCTTATCCAGTGAAGAGAGAGCAATTTCTGAGCCGGAGAAAAAACCTGATAATCCCACGCAGACAACCAATAATACTCCTATAACCCATACACTACCTAAAATAATTCTACCTCCTGGAATACTTAATTTCTATTTTAGTGATTTTGTCAAGGCGTCTTTTATGCCTTTCTCCATCAAATTCTGTAGTTAGCCATTCTTCTACTATTTGCCTGGCAAGGTCTTTTCCTGTTATGCGTCCTCCCAACACTAATATGTTAGAATCATTATGCTTACGAGAAAGGCGAGCGCTAAAAACTCCATAGCAGGGAGTAGCTCTAATTCCGGGTACCTTGTTTGCTGTAAGGCACATTCCTAACCCTGTTCCGCAAACAAGAATGCCCCTTTCAAATTTACCTTGCGCCACTTTCTCAGCTACCTTTATTCCCCAATCAGCATAGTCCGTAAGGCTGGTATCATAAGTACCAAAATCATAAAATTCCACTTTTTTTTGCTCGAGAAAATTCTTTATTTCCTCTTTCAACTCATATCCACCGTGATCTGCTCCCAAAGCTATTTTCATTTACTTTACCTTTTGTATTCAGCTAGTTTATTGGCCAGAGATTTATTTAATCTTGCCTTAATGATAACCTTGTTCTTTAAGTAATCTTTACCCAAAACCTCTCCCTCTGAGTG
Organism: Clostridia bacterium; assembly: GCA_030602435.1. Lineage (GTDB taxonomy): Bacteria > Aerophobota > Aerophobia > Aerophobales > AE-B3A > JAUWRC01. The sequence continues at coordinate 10,784 of JAUVZS010000005.1, read as the reverse complement.
AATAAGAGAAATTAAATCGTTCCTTTTATAAGGGAAAGCAAACTCAACATAAACTCTTCTTTTCTCCAGGATTTGGATTATTCTATGAAGAAGTTTATCCAGTCCTTCTCCATGCAAAGCTGATATGGTTACAGTAGAATCGAAGTTTCTCTGAAGGCGGGAAAGTAGATAGCCGTTGTCAATTAAATCGACTTTGTTTAATACATTAATAATTGGTTTATCATCCACTTTCAACTCCTTTAGCACCAAACAAGTAGCTTTATTTTCTTCTTCTAGCTTTGGGTGAGAGGCATCAAGGATATTAATAAGAAGATCCGCCTCCTCGATTTCACTTAAGGTAGCATGAAAAGAAGCTATCAGATGATGAGGTAATTTGTTGATAAAACCCACCGTGTCAGTAAGGAGTAAGATCTGGTGATTAGGTAAGACTACCTTGCGAGTTGTGGGATCCAGGGTAGCGAAGAGCTTATCATCTACCATCACCCTGGCGTTGGTTAAAGCGTTAAGGAGAGTGGATTTACCTACATTGGTATAACCTATAATTGCAGCTGTACAGTAGGATTTTCTCTTTCTGCCTTTTTTTAAAACTTCTCTTTGCCGCTTAATATTCTTTAGTTTTCCTCTTAAGGCAATAATCTTTTCTTTAATTCGGCGCCGATCAACTTCTAGTTTAGTCTCCCCTGGTCCTCTGGTTCCTATCCCTCCTCCCAGACGAGAGAGCATAATCCCCTTTCCTACCAGACGGGGAAGTAAATAAGTTAGCTGGGCTAGTTCTACCTGTATCTTTCCTGCCGCCGACCGAGCCCTCCTAGCAAAAATATCAAGAATAAGCTGCGTTCGATCGATAATTTTAACTTTTGCCTTTTCTTCCAAATTGTACTGTTGGGTAGAAGTTAAATCATCATCAAAAATAATTAAGTCCGCCTCTAGTTCTCTGGCTAAATTAGCCAACTCAGCGGCCTTGCCCTTCCCAATGTAAAAGGCATTATCTGGAGTGCTGCGATTTTGGATAGTTTTCGTAAGAATCTTCGCTCCGGCTGTCTCGGCAAGACGTACTAACTCCCCCAACGAATCTTCTGTTGTCCACTCAAGAGGAGTCCGCGGATTCCTACTTTTTAGAGCTACGAGGATGGCTTTTTCTTCAGACTCGGCCTCAACTTCTCTTAGGCTATTTTTTCCCGTAAAAATCTTCCCTCCTTTATCTCGTATATCGTATTTTGTATATAGTATATAGTTATTTGAGTTTGCACATTAAAAACTGTAGTCATCTTTGATAGACGATCTAATTTTTTGCAAACTCTTTCCCCTCACCCCTGTAGGGAGAGGATTAAGGTGAGAGGTCACGACCAACGATATTATATTACTTCCTTAAAATTTGTCAAAAAGAATGCCTCAGGACTCCAGTGCCTTTACTATAGCCTTGCCAAAATCTTTAGCTGCGTGTGGACCCTCACCAGTGATAATTTTTCCCTCTACCTGGAGAGGTTTTCCTGTATAAATGGCTCCCTTGGCCTTTAATCTTTCTTTCTCTGAGGACCATACAGTAGCCTTTTTCCCTGCTAGAATTCCCGCATTAGCCAGGATAACCGGAGCAATACAAATAGCACAGAGGATTTTTTCCTGCTTTACTGCTTCCTGGCTAATTTTGTGAGCGAGAGAATCATCCCAATATTGCCTTGCCCCTCCTCCTCCTACAAACACGATTACATCATAGTCCTCTACCTTAGCATCACTTAAAAGTATATCTGGTTTTGCCGTTGTTCCAAATCTCCCCTTGGCCTCAACCAGAGAAGTAGAGGCAATAACTACTTCTATCCCTTTTTCCTCTAGGATAGCTTTGGGTTCTAATAGCTCCTCATCCCGAAACTCCTTCTCTGCTATAATCATTAATGCTTTCTTTCCTTCCAACTGAACCATTTTCCCCTCCTGAAATTCGTATCTCGTCGCTCGTATCTCGTATCTCGATGCCCGATACTAGATACTCGTTTTGGTTTTGTCCCCTCTCCATTACTCCTCGTCCTTCTCTTCTTACGAGCAATGAGCATCCAGTATCGAGTATCTAAAACCGTTCACCATCTTGTTCGTCGTTTTTGTCGATGAACTATGAACTATGAACTAAATTAATCACCGTCTCTACAAGAGATTCTACATCGAGTCCCTCTATCTTAAAAAGCTCTTCAGGGATTCCTGAGCCAGAATAATTTTTTATACCCATTTTCTGAAATCGTGGATTAAGAGAACTTTTGGCAAGAAAATTGGCTATCAAACTTCCCAGGCCAGTGTTTACGTTGTGATCTTCGTAGGTAACAATTACCCCTGTTTTAGCTGCTTCTTTTAAGGTTTCTCTGTCCAAATCACTAAGACAAGAAACATTTATCACTTGTACCTGGTAGCCTTTCTCTTTTAGAATTTCCCAAGCCTGGACGGCGCGCTGAAGCATACTTCCCATAGAAATGATTGCCGCCTGATCGCCTCGCCGCACTAAATCCATCTTCCCATACTGAAACTCGTAATCCTCAGCGAAAAAGGGTCTGCCATCCTCTGAGAGGATTACAGAAAACTTGGAGCGACCCATCCCCACAAAGAAATTACCCCATACACTGGCTATGTAACGAATAACCCTATCAGTCTGATTGGGATCAGCGGGGATGATAATCTTATACCCATAAAGATTGTTGATTATTCCTATGTAGTCAATACATTGATGAGTTTTTCCATCCTGACCTACATCAATTCCGTTATGGGTGCAATAAGCTTCAAATTGGTCTGATTAATATCATTCAAGCGGTGCTGATTATAGGTTTCATCAACGCCAAAAACGCCAAAGTCAGCAAAGAAAGTGACTACACCCTGGGTGGATAAGGCTCCAGCTATAGTAGCCGTATTATGTTCTTGAATTCCTGCCTGAAAAAAATAGTCTGAGCACGCAGCAGCAAATTTATCAGTTTTTACTGAGCCGATAAGATCGCAGTCCAGCACAGCAATAGGGGTAAGACCCTTATGAGATGAGTTAAGTTGGCCTAGATCCTTCAGGGCCCTGCCAAAGGCGCTTCGATTATCAGTTTTTTCTTCTTTGCTGTAAGTATGAGGCCTGCCAGAGACTATATTTATCTTCGGTAGAGGCTGTTGGTCAGCAGGGGTTTCTCCCTTCCATTTTTCTCTTAGATGGGAGTATTTATCTAAGTCATCAGAAAGACCAAGCTCTGATAAGGCAGTCCTGCATTCTTCTAAAGATAAGGGCTTGCCGTGAAACTCAAATTTATCCTCCATAAAAGATATTCCTTTTCCCATGATAGTTTGAGCCATAATAGCCACTGGTGATTTTTTGCGGCTCACCGCCTCGCGCAAAGCCTGATAAATCTCTTGATAGTTATGGCCCTTGATCTCCAGAACATCCCACCCATCTGCAAGATAACCTGCCTTAATGTTTTGAGGCATAATTTTTTCAAGAGAGCCGCTCAGTTGCAGGCGGTTATAGTCAATAATTACCGTAATGTTATTCAACCCGAACTTTTTGGTAAAACGCCTTGCCTCTCCTACTTGGCCTTTTGACTGTTCTCCATCACTCATAACTACAAAAACCTGATAGTTTTTATGGTGGAGTCCGGCTGCTAAGGCAAAGCCACAGCCAGCAGAAAGACCCTGACCAAGATTGCCGCTGCTCCATTCAACGCCAGGAACTCCCCGTTCTACATGGCCCTCGAAGATAGTTCCTGCTTTTCGAAACTCAATAATAACTCTATCTATATCAAAAAAGCCCGCTCGAGCTAAACCAGCATATACTCCGGGAGAAGTGTGTCCATGACTAACTACAATGCGGTCACGCTCAGAATAGTAAGGATCGCTCGGATCTATATTAGCACATGAGTATAAAGTCAGGTAAATATCTATACTGGATATCGACCCTCCGGGATGGCCTGATTTAGCCAGAGTGGTCATCTTTAGAATATCCCCCCGGGCAAGTCTGGCTAATTCTTTTAATCTGGCTATCTTTCCTTCATCCAGTTTTTCTTTTTCAAATCCCCATCTCATTTCAGATTATCCTCCTTTTCGCTTTTAACCATAATAGTAGCGCTGGTAATGACATCGTAGCCTTTGGGGCTTTTTTTCTCTACCACAAATTCCTTAAATCTCTTTCGCCAAGAAGAGAAAATTGCCACTGTTTTTTGAGGAAATCTAATAGATATTGAAGAAAATAGTAAAATAATCCCCATCACTCCCAAAATGAACCATTTTACCCATGGTGGTTTTGAAAAAATATCTCTAGTCTTTCCCTTCTCACTCATCTTTGTTCTCCTTCTTAATAGTCATTGTTCATAGTTTGAACGATTTTTAGTTCTTAGATATTCTCGATGTTTGTTCCTCCCTCACCCGAAAAAGCACAATGTGCTTTTTCCCTCTCCCCACAGGGGAGAGGGAACTTCTCCATCGATTAACTCCTTATCCTCTAGCCCTCATTTTAGTGACTAAAAAGGGATTTGTCAACCAACTCGGCCTAGTACCTCAAATCATTATGATAAGATTCTTAAAACTCTTCGTCTTCACTATAGGCTATCCGCTAAACGCTATACGAAATATGAGATACGAGATACGATTTCTAGTTGACGAAACTCTCTTTTGCTGTAATATAGAAAAGAATAAAAAAAGAAAGAGAGGTGATTTGAGATGTCCGGTCATTCTAAATGGAGCAGTATAAAGCATAAAAAAGCAAAGAAGGACGCTCAGAGGAGTAATATTTTTAGTAAACTTTCCCGTAAACTCACTGTTGAAGCAAAGGCGGGAGGTGATCCAGCCACGAACCCGGGCCTGCGTTTGGCTATCGATATGGCTCAGGCAGCAGGAATGCCTAAGGAAAATATTCGAAGGGCTATCCAGCGAGGTACAGGTGAGCTGCCTGGAGTTAATTACACAGAATTTACTTGTGAGGGATATGGACCAGGAGGAGTGGCTTTACTTATTGAGGGAGTCACCGACAACAAGAAAAGAGCCGTTCCCCAGATTAGGCATATTTTAAGCCAGCACGGGGGCCATCTAGGAGAAGTAGGATGTGTAAACTGGCTATTTGACCGCAAAGGGTCGATGGTTTTAAATAAAAAAGAGATAGATGAGGATAAAGTAATTGAGATGGCCGTTGAAGTAGGGGCAGAAGATATAAAGGAAGAAGGCAGCAGTCTGGAAATTATTTTTGCTCCTGAGCAATTTAATCAGGTTAAAGAAAATATAGAGAAGACAGGATATACCCCTGAGCTACTTGGATTAACTATGATTCCACAAACTACCGTTCCCTTAGAAGAAAAAGAAGCTCTTCAAATGCTTCGCTTAATGGATTCATTGGAGGATTCTGAGGAAGTGCAGAAAGTTTATGCTAACTTTGATATTCCTGAAGAAGTTATGGAAAAAGTTAGCTAAGGGGAAGGGAAAAACAGGGACGGATTGACTTTTTCTGAGTCTTTTCCCATAATTTTTTTACCTACGGTTATTATTTTCCCTCCTGAAAATGTACCGTTTTTCATTTTAGATTAGAATGAACCCATCCTCACTTTTAGCCAGGGTATAGAAAAAAACATGAAAAAAGGACTGATTCAGATTTACACTGGAGAAGGCAAAGGAAAGACCACCGCTGCCATAGGGCAAGCAGTAAGGGCGAGAGGAAGAGGCTATAAGGTTCTGTTAATTCAATTTTTAAAGGAGAAAAAGGGCTCTGGTGAAATTTCCCTTCTAGAGAGTTTGGGAATCAAGGTAATTTGCAAAGGAGGGAAATACAAAGGGCCATTCTTAAATAAGATAGGAGAAGACGAAAGAAAGAAGATCAGAACAGAGTGGACTACTCTATTAGACAAAATTACTCAAGAAATTTCAGTCCAAAGATATGATTTGCTCATTCTAGATGAGGTAAACGTGGTAGTTCATTATGGGTTAATCGATGAGGATGGGCTGATTAATTTTATAAAAAAGAAACCGGATTTTCTTGAAGTTATTTTAACTGGACGCCATGCATCTCCTAGATTAGTTCAGGCTGCTCACCTGGTAAGTGAGATAAGAAATATTAAGCACCCTTTTGAAAAAGGAGTGAAGGCAAGAAAAGGAATAGAGTACTAACTACTATATAATTGTTTCCTCGTAGAGCTTTTGAGGAACAAGTTTTCTCTTTCCTACCGCTTCTTTTAAAGGTACGGAAATAATTTCAGTTCCTTTAAGAGATGCCATCTGACCAAATTTCTCTTCCTTTACTAATTCTATTGCCTTTATACCAAAGCGGGTAGCCAGGAATCTGTCAAAGGCAGAAGGTCTCCCTCCTCTCTGTAGGTGTCCTAAAATAACAGATCTAGTTTCTATCCCTGTTCTTTTAGCGATTTCTTTCTCCAGTACTTCAGTAATTCCTTTCAAGTAGATATTGCCAAAGGCATCCGTTTCCCCCTCTTTCACTATCTCCCGAGAGAGAAACTTACTTCCTTTGGCTGCTTTTGCTCCTTCTGCTACCGCCACAATGCTGTAAATTTTCCCTTCCTCTTTTCGCTTAGTTAAAATCTGGCAAACTTCTTCTATATGAAAGGGAACCTCGGGAATGAGAATAACATGGGCTCCTCCGCCAATCCCTGCCTCCAGAGCTATCCAACCGGCATGGCGTCCCATTATCTCCACCACTATAACCCGATGGTGGGATCTAGCTGTAGTATGAAGTCTATCTATAGCTTCCACAGCGATATTGATGGCTGTATCAAAGCCAAAAGTATAATCAGTAGCTGAAAGATCATTATCTATGGTTTTGGGCACACCTACCGTTTTAATCCCTTCTTCATAAAGCTTATTAGCCACTCCCAGGGTATCATCCCCTCCAATAGCTACTAGGGCATTTATTCCTCTTTTTTTAATGGTCTCTTTGATTCTCGTGAGGCCTTCGGTCTCTTTAAAGGGATTGGTGCGAGAGGTATGAAGAATAGTTCCTCCTTCTCTTTGAATATCCTCTACACTTTCTTTCGTTAGTCTCTCCCATCTATTTTCCAATACCCCTAGCCATCCATCTTTAAATCCTATTATTTCATAACCTTCCTTCTCTCCCTGTAGTACTACACCTCGAATAACTGCGTTCAACCCTGGACAATCTCCTCCTCCCGTAAGAACACCTATACGCATTATTAATTTCTCCTCTTTTGCCCAGCGACAGGCTGTTTTGTTTATTCAAACATTTTCCCAAAAGGTTCAATGCTCTAATTTTGCTTCTATCTTCTCAGCAATTTGTTGAATCCATTTTTCGTGACGGTTAACTCTATAGAAGAGAGACTAAGAAGGTTTTTCTATCCCATATTTTTGCATCTTATACCTTATGGCCCTGCGGGATATGCCTAAAAGTCTAGCTGCTTTGGTCTGAATCCAGTCTGTCTTCTCTAGGGCTTCAATTATTAACTCTCTTTCTAAATTAGCTACTCTTTGTTTAAGGAAAGTCTTACCGGTAGTAAGATCCGGGCGAGAAGTATCTGAGGCTTTGCTTATCTCTAAAGGTAGATCCTCAGGAAAAATAGTATTTTCCTTCCCCATAACTATTGCTCTTTCTATAATATTCTCTAGCTCTCTAACATTACCCGGCCAGTTATAGTTCGCTAAAAGATCCATGGTCTCTGGAGGAACGTATTTTATTCTTCCTTTTGATTCTGATTTGTATTGTCTTAAGAAATGTTCTACTAAGAGAGGAATATCATCTTTCCTTTCCCTTAGAGGAGATAGAAGAATAAGAACCACATTTAACCTGTAGTAAAGATCCTCTCTGAAGGAGCCCTCTTTTACCATTTTCTCTAAATCTCTATGGGTAGCAGCTATAATCCTTACATCAATCTTGATGGGTTTTGTTCCTCCCACTCTCTCTATTTTCTTTTCTTGCAGGACTCTCAAGAGCTTAGCCTGGGTAACTAGACTCAGGTTCCCAATCTCATCCAGAAACAAAGTTCCTCCATGAGCTAGTTCAAATTTACCCAGTTTTCTGGCAATGGCTCCTGTAAAGGCTCCTTTTTCATGCCCAAATAGCTCACTTTCTAAAAGCTCCTGGGGTAGACTGGCACAGTCAACGACTACAAAGGGTCCCTCTTTTAGAAGACCGTTAAAGTGGATAGCTCTAGCTACTAGTTCTTTGCCAGTTCCTGTTTCTCCTGTGATTAAGACAGTAGCTTTGTTATCCACTATTTTTCCAATTCTTTTGTAAACCTCGAACATCTGGGGATTTTTACCAACAATATCCTCAAGCCTATACCTTTTCTCTAGTTTTTGCTGAGGGAAAGGGCCTTCTCTACTTAACATTTGCACTTTTAAGGCTCCCTCAACGAGTCTTTTTAGCTTCTCTATATCAAAGGGTTTGGTGACGTAATCATAAATCCCCAGTTTCATAGCCTCAACTACATTCCTCATCGTTCCGTAGGCAGTGATTATGATAATACTGACATTTTTATTTATTTGCCTTATCTGAGTAAGAGTCTCTATCCCATCCATACCGGACATCTTCATATCTAACAGTACCACCTCTGGTTTCTTATCTCTCACCCGGGCTACTGCCTTCTCTCCGTTAGCTACAGCTAAGACTCCATATCCTTCACTTTTCAGGAGATCGGAGAGCATCTCTCGCATGCTCGGCTCATCATCAACTACCAGAATCTTTGCTAGCGGCATTTTTTTATTCTTGGCATGTTCTTTCGAAACTGGAAGGGATCTTTAAATCTTTCCTGCACTCGCTTACAGAACGTCTGGAAATGAAAATTCCATTTTTTCTCCTCAATTGATCTCTGATTTCTTCATCACTATAGGATTTAGAAAGAGCCCCCTTCTCTATTTCAGATTTTTCTTGTTCAATAATCTCTTTGATAAGTTTTTTTCTTATTTCTCGTCTGCTGGGAAAAAGAATTTTAATAGGGATTTGTCTTCCCTGAGGGATACGGATGGCTTTTCTTCTAATTGCTCTACTTATTAGAGATGGATTCACTCCTATTTTTTTGCTTAATGAGGCCTGGGTAAAAAACTTAAGATGATCAAAGTTACCTGAAAGTAGGAAATCATACTGGACTTTAATCAGACTTTTAATTATTTGATAAATGGTAGTCTTTCTACTATTAATCAATTTTAGTTTATTAAATAAAGGGTTAATTTTTTTAACTTCGCTACGGGTAAATACCTTTCTTTTTTTCAACTCCTCGAATCGATCAAAATTTATAAGATAGCATCCTTTAACAATCTCGCGAGAAAGATAGTTAATAATAAATTCATTCTTCCTTTTTTCGATAGAGGCAATGGTAGAATAATATATTCTCTGTGTCCTCTTATCTGGGGATGATTCAGTCAATTTAGCTTCTAAATAAAACTTGTCAACGAAATTGTTTATCCTTTTTATCTTCTCCTTTGTCAAATTGCACTTTCGAGCAACCTCTTCTAAGGTTATCCCTGGTATCCCATCCAAAAAATATTTCTTAAATTTGCCCACTCCTATTTCTCTTATTATGGGGATGATTTCTTCTTCTTGTCCAAGAAAAAATTCTATATCAAGATAATTTCGGCTGGGAGTAATGGTAGGATCAAGGGGAATGCTTCTGGGGTGAGCCAAGCCAGTTTTGGAGAATTTTTTGTACTTGACAACCCCGGTCTCAGGAACTGTTAACTTTTTAAATAAGGGATCATTTTCAACTTCTTGAATCAGTTTTTGGAATTCATTCTCGGGTAGACTCATAAACTCAGCTAATTTCATTTTGCCCATTAGCTTAGCTATCTGCTCTACCCTTTGAGTCAATATCTGTTTAGCCTCTAAGGCACTCATCTTTCTGTCTTTCCTGAAGGGGATCTCTATTAATAGAGTTCTAGATGCTGCTTTCTTTTGCCAACACCCTTTGCTCCTGCTTGATTTACAAAATCAGAAAAGCCTATTCCAAGATTTTAATTCATTTTTTATTCTAGCACAGGAATTTTTTTTAGTCAATTTTTCAGTCTATAAATCTCTATAAGCCGATGTCCGTATTAAATTCCTACACCGCGAGATAACCCAAAAATAAGGTAAGGTTGACAGGAAGAAATATAGTTTGTAAAATAAAGGGTAAAATTGTACTGTTCTTTTTTGTGTATAACCCACGAAATTATTGTCTGATTTGTTTTTTTAAAATAAAAAAATATCTTAATGAGGTCTTTTTTCTTAAACTATATGGGTTTTTGACTTATCCACAGTTGTGGATAAGTCTGTGGTTAACTGATATTACTCTAAAAGGTTTTTGATGAACAAAAAAGAAAAAGACGTCTGGCAGCAGCTTCTATCAAGGATAGAAAAACACCTTAAGCCACAGAACTTTAAGACTTGGTTTAAACCTATCCAACTGTATTCTCTTACCCAAGACAAATTAACCATTCAAGTCCCTAATGATTTCTTTAAAGAATGGCTAAAAGAAAAGTATTTAAAGAAAATAAAAGAAGAAATGAAGCAATTGACAGGGCGGAAGATGGAAGTAGACTTTATTTTTTTTCCCAGAGATAATTACACTTATCAAACCAAGAGGTCTGCTTTTAAAAGAAAATCTGCTATTTCCAAGTTAAATCCGAAGTATAATTTTAGTAGTTTTGTTGTAGGAAATAGTAATCGGTTGGCTCACGCTGCTGCTCTGGCCGTAGCTCAATCCCCTGCTTGTGCTTATAATCCTTTATTTCTTTATGGTAAAGTAGGTTTAGGGAAAACTCATCTTCTACAGGCTATTGCCCATTATATTATGAAAAATAAAGACGAGATAACCTTTACCTATCTTTCCTCTGAAGAGTTTACCAATGAA
>JAUVZS010000001.1:0-17647 GCA_030602435.1 Clostridia bacterium | reverse complement strand
TTTAAGACCAGGGGTAAACAGGTTTTTTATAACGACTATTTAAAATCTAATTATTACATTGGCTTGGCCTTAATAGAAAATTCAAAAGAAACGCTAACAGGGGAAGATGTTGAAAAAATCTTAAAGCATCATCCTAAAATAAAATACCCAACTTTTATTCAAGATACATTTAAAGGGATATACTTCACCGATGAGGAAAATGAGTGGCTGGATATGGTTGTTACGAATATAGATACTTTGATAACGAACGTATATAAAAAAGCAATCGCATATTTTGCTTTATTTCAATCCTGTATTATAAAGAGGCCTTATAATCTTTTCCATCGTAAAAACCTATATATAAGAACAGCAAAAGTGAAAAGAAGTTTTGGCAATAAGATAACCTGGGATACTCCTTTTCCTGTGCACTTTGTTAGATTTGTCGAGCAAGCAAATGAAAGTATTTTTGACAATGGGCAAAAGAATAAAGCATTTTGTGGTGATGCCTTTAATGTTAATGGTGAATATGATTTAGTTTATATTGATACCCCCTATATTTCATCAAAGGGTGTTGGAGTTGACTACTTTGAGTTTTATCATTTTTTGGAGGGGCTTGTTAATTATAACGAATGGGAAGCATTGATTGATGGGAAAAGTAAACACCGTCGAATTAAACACGAAAAATCTGTTTGGAACGATAAATATAAGATTTATCAAGCCTTTGATAAGCTTTTCAGAAAGTTTGCAGATAGTATATTAGTGGTATCTTATCGTTCTGATGGGATACCTTCAGATGCTGACTTGATGAGTCTATTGAAAAAATATAAAAATAAAGTGATAGAATTAAATAGGAAAAATTATAAATATGTGTTAAGTAATAATGGAGAGTCTCAAGAACTTCTTTTTGTGGCAGAATAAATTATTTTCTCTGGCTTTCTTTCCATCTAAAATATTCTTCTAAATTACGATAAGGTCTTTTAATTCCCATTCTTTCAGCATCTTCATTTCTTAAATAATTCCTCCAGTAATGTTCAAAAACTTCACTTCCATATTTTACAAAAGGCCCCGCCCCATTTCTTAGTTTTTCTAAATTGGTAATCGAACCAATATTAGCTGTATTTCCGCTGCCGGGAATAAAGTTAGCAATTTTATATTTCTCCTGTAAAATAATCTCCAAATCAGTAATAATTGATTTAATCGTTGGCAGTTCATCAAGACTATAAAATCTTTTTCCACTAATTCCTTCTCGCCTTGAATAAATAATACCTAATATCCAATGCTTTTTGTATTCTGTATAAGGAAACCTGCTGTATCTGGTTGAACGAGGTTTTCTAAGGCAGCCTCTAAAAGAACCCAATGTAAACCCTGCTCGAATGTTTCTTCCTGTACCAGTTCGATATGTTGTTTTTATATCCAATGCATATTTTTTCATTCCCAATAGTTTACCTTCTAAAATAACATCTGGATACTGAATTTGGTTTTTTGCTAAGTAATATTTCAATTTATGTTTCTTGCAAAAATCGACTAATAAGGGCAGTATTGTTAACTCCAATATTTTAGAGAGGAGTTTTGTATCGAGGGAAATAGGATAAATTTTCTTTTTAGCATCAATAAATCCTTTTATACTCCAATCTTTTTCATCTGTTATAAATTCTTTTTGAAGATAGTTTTTAAGCTCTTTAGCAAAACCAAACATACAATATTCCTTTAGATAATACAAAATATAAAAAGGTAACCTACTTTATCTCTCTTTCGGTAGATTAGCCATAAGTATTTGTATTATTTCAATACTTCTTTCTTTATTTCCACCGGAAGTAGTGTATCGAGTTAATATGTTTAGATGTGGCAAGATTTCTATGCCAACCAATTTTCCTTTAAATCCATATCCACAGTGATATCTTCATTTATCTCTTTGCAACCGACTCTTTCAGCTTCACCAAGTTTTAGGTATAGTACATCATATTTTAGATCATAAGTAATTCTCATATCATTACTATAGGGTTTTCTCTGTCAGGAGTCAAGAATCCGAATTCTCAGTATTATTTTTCTTTACTCCGCACACTGCATAAATACAAGCCGAATTTTGTTTGCGGTATTCTATGGTTAGGAAAATTTCGACATCATTACAGCCAAAAAAGTTTCTAAGTTTTGGCAAATTGAGTCATTCTGATATAATATCATTTGGTACAGTTCCCTTTTAACATAAGATAACGATTAGCTAGGGAGTGGAGGAGAAGATGACCTATTTAATCAAGAAGCCAGATTCATCTGCTAAATTAAAAATTCTGGGAGAGGTGGCCAGGTTTGATGTTTGTGGCTTTCCTTCTGTCTTTGCCCAAAAACAAAAGAAATTTCAGCGTTTTAAATTCATCTATCCGGCTGTAGGCAGGAAAGGAAGCTGCGTAAGATTATTTAAGGTGCTGCAAAGTAATGCCTGCGAGGGTAATTGTTTTTACTGTGTCAATCGAAAGGATAGAGATTTTCAAAGGATTAATTTTTCTCCCGATGAAATGGCCAGGCTTTTCATTCAGTATTATATACAAAGATTAGTGGATGGCCTTTTTCTTTCTTCGGCTATCTATGGATCGGCTAACCAATCGGAGGAGAAGATGCTTATCACCCTTCAGCTTCTCAGGAATAAATACGGTTATGGTGGCTACATACATTACAAGGTCCTGCCAGGTACTGATGAGGCGTTAATTAAGGCAGCGGCTCGTCTTGCCGATAGACTATCTATAAATCTGGAAGCGCCAAATGAGAAATGTTTAGCTCAGCTTTCACCAACCAAAAAATTTACCCGGGAGTTAATGGGTGGACTGGCGAAGATTGCTCGGCTCAATCAGGAAAAACCTCTCAAGGCTGGTATTACTACTCAACTAGTTGTCGGAGCGGCTAAGGAGACAGATAGAGAAATATTGAGTCTCACAAATAAACTTTACCAGATTTACAAACTCTGGCGGGTATATTATAGCGCCTTTATGCCTGTTAAAGATACTCCTCTGGAGGGGATGCCTCCCTGTCCTCCTCTTCGTGAATATAGGCTTTACCAGGCTGACTTTCTTTTAAGAAAATACGGATTTACTCCGCAAGAGCTGCCCTTTGAAAAAGATGGTAATCTGCCTCAAGAATATGACCCTAAGCTTGCCTGGGCCTTGAAAAATAAAGATAAGTTTCCTCTGGAGATAAATAAAGCTGATTTTAGTGAGCTTTTAAGGGTTCCTGGTGTAGGTAGAATCTCTGCCAAAAGAATTGTGGAGTCTCGCAAGCTAGAGAAATTCAGCCGACTGGAGCAGTTAAAAAAGACAGGGGCAGTGGTCAGGCGCGCTCGCAACTTCCTTACCCTGGAGGGTAAATTTTACCCTGCTCCCAAAGAAAAAACCGCCACTAGAGTTAACGAGCAGCTCTTCTTATGGGAAGAGTTATGAATGAGAGGGGCAGATCCCCCTCTTTCTCCTTTAGTTTTTATGGCAGCTAGAAATTTGAGGTTGGTAGGTGAGGAGGATACAGCCTTGTCAGGCTTAGAGAAATTGAGACTTCTTTGGAAGAAAAATCGGGTAAATAGAAAAGAATTTGCTGGTTTTGAGGTAGCTCTACTTCGCCTGGCCAAGGATTGGTGCCGGCGAAGAAAGTGTAGAAATTGTAGAGTAAAAAAATATTGTCCTTCGGCCAACAACGAACTATGAACTCCGAACTACAAGATATGAGACTTGTAAGTGCTTGCTTATTGGGAATAAAGTGTGCCTGGGATGGAAAAGATAGATACAAAAATAAGAAGGTAATAGAGCTTCTGAAAAATGAAGTTTTAATCCCCATCTGTCCTGAACAATTAGGAGGCCTTAAGACTCCACGGGTTTTTCAAGAAATCCAGAAAGGCACAGGAGATGATGTTCTGGATGGCAGGAGTAGAGTTAAGAATAAGGCTGGGGAAGATGTTACGCTACAATTTATAAGGGGAGCAAAAGAGGCATTGAAAATTGCCAAACAATATGGTATTAAGGAGTTTATTGCCAAGTCCAAAAGCCCATCCTGCGGCTGTGGCTTAATATGTGACGGAAGCTTTTTTGGAAGATTAATTAAAGGAGATGGGGTGACTACTGGCTTATTCAAAAGAAATGCCATTAAAGTAATTACTGAGGATGATGTATAATTCTTTTTAGTCTTTTTGCTCTATTTTTAGTAGTTCTATTATTCTTTTTCCCTCATCTTAATCCTCTCCCCCAAGAGAGAGAAAGTAACGAGAATTAAAATCTCTTTTCCCTCAAAGAAGAGGGTGAGGGGTTACGAAATACGAGCAACGAGCGACGAACAACGAATTTAAGAGGTGATGTTTTGAAGAAAAGTCTTATCCTGGCTCTGGTACTTATTGGATTTACCTCCGTTACCAGTCAGATATTACTAATAAGGGAACTTCTGGTTGTCTTCTCTGGCAATGAATTCTGCCTGGGAGTGATTATAGCTAACTGGCTTGTTTTAGTAGCTTTAGGAAGCTACTTTCTGGGTCGTAGAGCCGATAAGGTAACCAGAGGAATAGAAACATTCGCTCTCTTTCAAATATTAATCTCTCTTTTTCTGCCCTTAATAATCTACGCAAGCAGAATCATCAGGAATATACTGGGAATCTGTCCCGGAGAGGCAATAGGACTCTTTCCCGTCTTTTATACCTCTTTTCTTATTTTGTCTCCTTTATGTTTGATTTTAGGAGCCCAGTTTACTTTTGGTTGTAAGATTTATTCTCTTAATTTTAATAAAACAGCAATTTCTATCGGCAGGGTTTATGTTTATGAGACAATAGGAGCAGTAGCTGCCGGACCTATTTTTACTTATCTTTTAGTTGGCTATTTTCATTCCTTAGAGATTGCCTTTGGAATAGGGATGATAAACTTAATTTCGGCTGCACTTTTGCTCCATTATACTCAAAGAAAATTCTTAAAGTTTAAGATTAGTCCTTTGCGGGCTTTGGTTATAGTATTATTTTTCCTGAACCTATCTTTTCTTTTATTTGGAGGAGTAAAGGGTCTTCATCAGCGCTCTATTAATAGCCAATGGAGAGGCTATAAGGTGAAGGATTATCAAAATTCTCTCTATGGCAATCTAGTGGTAATCCAGAAGGAAGAACAAATCAGCTTTTGTGTAAATGGAGTGCCTATCAGCAGTGCTCCTGTCCCGGATATAGTTTTTTTAGAAGAGCTAGCTCATTTTTCGCTTCTGTCTCATCCCTTACCCCAGAAAGTTCTTTTGATTGGGGGTGGAATTGGCGGTCTATTAGATGAGATTCTCAAACATCCAGTTGACCAGATATCCTATGTCGAGCTGGATCCTTTGCTTATAAAAATAGCCCAAAAGCACCTGCCTCCTTCTTATCAATATGGACTGAATAATCCCAGAGTTAAGGTTGAGTACATTGACGGAAGGTTTTTCCTTATAAACAGTGAAGAGAGTTATGACTTAATCATACTAAATCTTCCTTCCCCTTCTACCTTACAATTAAACAGATTCTATACTGTAGAATTCTTTAAAATGGTGAGAAAGAGATTAAACCAGAGCGGTATCTTTGTTCTGGGAGTTCCTGCCTCCCAGGTTTATATGGCTCAAGAGATGAGAACTCTTAATAGGTGCATCTATGAAAGTATGAAAGAGACATTTTCCTTCCTAAGAGTTATTCCGGCAGAAGCGAGTAATTTTTTTCTAGCTTCTTCTACGCCCGGGGGCATTGATTTAAATCCTCTTCTTCTTAACCGAAGATTAGAAGAACGTGGTTTGAAAAGTCGGCTCATAAATAAATACTATCTTGAATATATACTGGCCAGGGAAGAGAAGATGGTCTCGACAATAAAAGAGACCGACTCTGAGGTAAAGATTAACCGAGATTTTTATCCTATAGGGACTTATTATAATTTAGCTGTTTGGAACAGCCTTTTTTATCCTTCTCTAAAGGGGATTTTTGGCTTCCTTCAACACTTGAGGCTCTGGTGGTTTATAGTTCCCTTAGGAGTACTCATTCTTATTTTTATAATCTGGCGAGGATTAACTAGAAGGTTGACCAGGATATCTATCCCTGTGGTTATCCTAACTACTGGTTTGGCGGGAATGGTATTTAATCTGGCTTTAATCTTTGCTTTTCAAGTGTTATATGGTTATATTTATCAGAAAATAGGGTTGATGATAGCTAGTTTTATGCTTGGTTTGGCGGGAGGAGGAATGGCCATGAACTATTGTCTGCCCCGTATGGGAAAAGATCTCTTAAAATATAAGAATTTACATGGGTTCCGAGGCATTTTCGCCGCTTGCCGCTCGTTGCTCACCGCTCGGAAAAGCCGTGACCCGGGGCCCGTGACCCGTGACCCGAGTGCCGGAATAGTGCCGAGGTATTTCTTGGGGAGAATTGAACTGATATTTGTCTTGTATTCACTGCTCGTACCCCTTGTTCTATTAATCTATGCTGCTAGCCCTTTTATGTTCTTGACTACGGGGATAGTTCTATTTATCTTAATAGGAATAACTGGTTTTTTGGTAGGGCTGGAGTTTCCTTTGGCCAACAAGATATATTTAAAAGGTACTTCTCGGATAGGCCATACGGCTGGTACACTTTATTTTTCTGATCTGGTTGGAGCCTCAATTGGTGCCATCGGGGTTAGTGCTTTGTTAATTCCTATCCTGGGAATCTTAAAAGTCTCTTTTTTAGTAGTCGGCCTGAAATTAGCCAGCCTTGTTTTACTCACTTACTCTGAATAGCGAATGGTATTCAGTGAATAGTAAGAAAAGAAGTAAAGAAGCAGAGAAGTAGAGATTAGAAAGTGGAGTCATATTAATTGGTAAGTGGCAATTCTTTTACTGTCATTGCGAAGAACGAAGTCCTGAAGCAATCTCAAAACCGGATTCAGAGCAGATTTGACAATGACAAAAAGAGATTGCTTCACTCCGTTCGCAGTGACAAGCGAGGGACCTGGCCCGCAATGACAAAATTGCATTTTTCAGAGGTCTCTTAGAATTAAATTGACAGAGAAATGCACTGCATGTGGGAAATGTATCAAAACCTGTCCTATGGGAGCTATTTAGATTAATCAAGGAAAGGGAATTACTATAAAAGGCACCGAATGTATCTTATGTAACCAATGTAGAAACATTTGTTCTTGTGAGACTTCGGACCCTCGGTTATGTTTATCAATGAACAATGAACTACGAACAATGAACTGATGTAAGGAGGCTTTTAAAATGTCAGTCGATAAAAGAGAATTGATTAAAGTCTTATCCTTATTTTTATGGGTGGCTATTCTTTTGGCCTCTTTTACTGTTTTTGCCCTGGCTGAAGGTGATTCCTACTCTCCTTCTCTTCCCTGGGTTCAGACCAATGGGCCTTGCGGTGGATATATCGGTGATATAGCAATAGACTCTCTTAATCCCTCAATTCTCTATGCTGTTGGCTCTAGAGAGGGTATCTATAAATCGACTGATGCTGGGAATAGTTGGCAGATGATGAGTTTTTCTGAAGCTGTTCCTGACCCGTTAGGGGGCATACTTATTGACCCCATAGATCCGTCTACCCTTTACTGTGCCTCCAACAATTGTCTGCTTAAAAGTATCGATGGAGGAGTTTCCTGGCAAAATCTCTTTCGTGGGTCCCATGGGTTTGAAAATTGTACTGCCTATGTCCGTGTTTTGGAAATGGACCCATTTGATAATAGGGTATTATATGTGGGTGGGGGCTCGCACTGTCCCGAGAGCGGTGGAACCATTTATAAGACTGATAACGGCGGCGCAAGCTGGAAAAATATTGGCCGCAATCTTAATCTCCCGGCAAGAGCCATGGTGGAGGCAATAGGAGTAGTGGGAGGCGGGCGGCTCCTTGTGGGAGTAAACGATCAGGAATTGCAAAGATGGGGTAGGGGAAAGGTCTTTTATTCGGGTAATAATGGACAAACCTGGCGCGAGGTAGATTTCGGCCAAACCGAGGATAGGTTTATCTTCAGTGTATTTGTGAACCCTTTTAATCTTAAGGAAGTCTGGATTAGTGGAGGACCTTTGCATAACGACCCCATAAAGCAGCCTCTATTATATAAAAGCTCTGATGGAGGAGTGAGTTGGAAACCTATCTATATTGATGTTGGTTTTGACTGTACTCAGGTGAGGGTAATTGGTGCCTCCTTAGATGGTAGAGTTTATGTTAGCGGTGGTGGAAATTTATTCTTTACAAAGAATGGGGGTTTATCATTCAGAAGCATTGATCTACCACCTGGCGAAATGACTTTTTTGGATTTTACCAATATTGCTGTGCATCCGAGTAATCCTGATATTTTGTTTCTTCCATTAAGAGCCGGGGGAATTGCTTATTCGGAAAATGGAGGAATCAATTGGATGCTTAAAAACAACGGTATCTTAAATACCAGCATCAATCTTTTAGCCGTAGATCCGCAAGATCCTCGGGTTGTTTATGCTGTCTCCTCGGGCGGAGAAGGAAGTTTTAGAACAGATGACTACGGAGAGAGCTGGCAGAGATTAAATAAGGGAGGAATAAAGCATCCCTGGATGGATGAATTGCAGGTAGACCCTAGCCAGCCTTCTACCATCTGGCAAGTTACGGATACAGCTACCATTTACAAGTCTATAGATAAAGGGGAAAGATGGTTTGGACAAGACGCTGATTACCTTAGGTTTAGATTCTCTTCAGTCTATGCTCTGGCCTCTGATCCCAAAGAGCCTCATCGCATATATGGTTCTAAGAATGGATTTGGAATATTTAGGAGTGAGAGGAGAGGAGAAGGATGGAAGTTCTTGCGTGAATCGGTAGATTATACCTATTCTATTGTGATTGATCCAGAAAGACCAAATATTTTATACAGCGGCTACAACAAAAAACTTTTTGAAGCCAGGGCAAAAATCACCAAATCAACCGATTATGGAGAGCATTGGGAGGTGGTTTTCGAGCCAGAAAAAAGTGAAGCAATCACCTCTTTGGCTATCGATCCCCATAATTCGGATAGGGTCTATGCTGGCTGCACAGGAGGTCTGGGGGTAGGAGGTAGAATCTATGTGACCAGAAATAAAGGTGAGAGGTGGACTAATCTCAATCCAGATTTTACCTTTGCCACTATTCATGCTCTGGCCGTTGACCCTCGTAGTTCCGAGGTAGTCTATGCCGGAGCCTGGGATGGAGGGTTATACAAGACACTTAATAAGGGAAAAAATTGGCATCTTCTAGCCCATGCTCCTTTATCTACCTCAAAGATTTTAATAGATCCCCAGAATAGTGATATTCTCTATGCCGCAGATAGAATCGGCCCCCGTGTGTTTACTTCAAAAGATGGGGGCAAGACCTGGGAGGAATTCTTTAATGCTGGCTCAAAATATTCTACCATAACAGCTATGGATATCAATCCTAAGGAAACAAGCACTCTCTATGTGGCTGCCCTGGGAAAAGGGCTCCTTAGGAGCAGCCTCTTTAAGATAGATAATGGAAAGCCGGAAGATATCACTGGCTACCTCACCGGGGCAGTGATATCTATGGCCATTGATAAAAAGAATCCAGAAAGTATCTATGTGGCCTTAGAGGACAAACATCTCTATCATTCAGAAGATGGAGGTAAAACCTGGAACTTAATAATGAATTTTCCTCAGGTAGATATTCTGGATTTAAAGATAAATGAAGAAAACTCCTCTATTTTATATGCAGCAGGTGTGGGGCCAACCCTCTTCGCGGAAGACCTTTCCGAGAAGATGAGGAGCGAGTTGGGAAGAAGTGGTATCTATAAGTCCACTGATGCAGGCAAAACCTGGGTCTATATAGGAAAAGGTAGGTTCAAGGATATAATAGTGAAAGACTTGATTGTGGATAGGGATAACATCTTTGCTGCCACAGAGGAAGGGATATTTTTCTCAAGCGATGCCGGGGGGAGCTTTAAAGATATAAGCGAGAGTCTCTCCTTTAAAGATATAGGGGTACTGGCAAAAGGAGAGGATTCAATCTATTTGGGTACTTATGGAGGAGGAGTGTACAGGTCCGATGAGATAAAGAGCAAAAGATTTTACTGGAAAAAGACCTCTGGTCCCCGACCCAATATTTCCAATATAATGATAAGGGTTCATCCAGAAGATCCCAAGATCCTTTATGCCAGCTCTTATCCTGGTGGATTCTTCCTCTCAGAAGATGGGGGGATCTCCTGGCATGAGAGAAATCTTGGCTCAGAAAGTTTCATGGGTATAATTGGAAGGCCTACGGCAGGTGCCAGCCAGGATATAGCCCTCGTTGCCTCAGCCGATGATCCAGGGTTCAGGTCCTACTATCCCTTCGATGTATCCTCTCATAATCCAGATATTCTTTATCTTGGAGTTTACGGAGCAGGCCTTTACCGCTCAAGCGATGGAGCAAATACCTGGCAGGAGGTTCTCTCTTTAAATGGAAAATACCCCAGTCTTCGTATAACCAGTGTAAAGATAGATGAGTATAACGGGCAGCAAATATATATAACCTCTGAGGAAGGAGTTTTTGTCTCGCCGGATAATGGCCTCACCTGGAACCTCCAAAACAGGGGCCTGCCCATTAAGGATGTCTACTCCATATTAATTCCAAAGGATGGTGAGGTTTATGTAGGAACAAGAGGATATGGTGTATTCAGATGGAACAAGAAACATACCCAATGGATTCAGCTTCCTGACTTTGGCAGCTATGGAGTTCTCTGGCCTGTCTGGGATAATAGGCCCCTCTATCAGTACACCTCACTCCTCATAGATCCTGGCAATAATGATATAATGTATTTTGGTACCTTCCCCGCTGGAATCTATAAATCTATAGATGGGGGCAAGACCTGGAAAGAGAAGAATGTTGGCTGGACCAATGATGGGGTGATGTCTCTCACATTTCATCCCCAGAACTCAAACATAATCTTTGCTGGTACCTATAACGGAATAAATGTATCCTGGGATGCGGTAGAGCACTGGCAGAGGTGGGATAAAGGCTGGCCTGCCGAGCAGTGGGTCTTCTCTATTGATTTTGATCCTCAAAATCCTGATATAATGTATGCTGCCTCAAAAAATGGAGCTAACATGGGGCGAGGCGAAAATAGATTTCACGGTACAGTAATGAAAAGTACCGATGGAGGAGCAAGCTGGTTTGAGATTACCAATGGATTAAATAAAAATAATGAGTTTTACAAAATTATTGTAGACCGTTTTGATTCTAAAAAGCTCTATTTAGCCACCCAGGGTGATGGGATATTTATCAGTAAGGATGCTGGGAAAAGCTGGAAGCCCTGGAATGAAGGGTTAACTAATCTCACCGCAGGGACTAATGGCAATAATGTTACCAATACCCTACAGCTTTCCAGCGATGGTAGGGTACTTTATTTTGGCACTGCCGGCTCGGGGGTCTTTCGCACCCAGCTTAAAAAATAGCGGGTAGCGTTTAGCGGATAGTAGAAAAGACCCTCTCCTCTCTGGGGAGAGGGAAGGGGTGAGGGGTTGAAGAAAAAAGCTTTATTAGGAATGGGATTTTGTCTTTGCTTTCTTCTTTTTTCTTTATTTAAGTTGGAAGGAGTAGAACCAAACCTATCTTCAACTTTAAGAGAGGCCCTGTACTATATTAAACTCTCGGAGGAGGGACTCCTGCAGTGTCAGCTCTGTCCTCGACGCTGCGTTTTAGGAGAAGAACAAAGGGGTGTATGCGGTGTTCGTATAAATAAAGAGGGAAGATTATACACTCTAGCTTACGGTAATCCCTGTGCTCTACATGTTGACCCTGTTGAGAAACAGCCTCTTTTCCATATGCTCCCTGGCACGAAGAGCCTCTCTATTGCTGTAGCTGGGTGCAATCTCAGATGTATATTCTGTCAGAATTGGGATCTCTCTCAGAGCCGACCCGATGAGACTACTAACTATGATCTTCCTCCGGAAGAAGTGGTGGAGCTGGCTCTAAAATATGACTGTCAGACGATTGCTTACACTTATACTGAGCCAACTATTTTTTATGAATATGTGCTAGATATAGCTAAACTGGCTCAAAAGAAAGGGCTAAAGAATCTTTGGATCTCCTGCGGCTATACCAATCCCGAACCTTTGCGCCAGTTATGTCCTTATCTGGATGGAGCGGCTATTGGTTTAAAAGGGTTCTCAGATGAAGTCTATCAAGAGATTGGCGCAGCTCAGTTTTCCCCTATACAGGAAGCTATGAAGATTTTAAAGGAGGAGGGAGTTTGGCTAGAGATTGTCTATCTGGTTATTCCTACTTTGAATGATGACTTAGATGAGATAAAACAGATGTGTCTCTGGATTAAAGAAAATCTGGGAGAGGGGACTCCTTTGCATTTCTCGCGGTTCTCCCCGGCCTATAAACTTATCCATCTTCCCCCTACTCCAGTAGAGACTCTGGAGAAAGCCCGGGAGGTAGCCCAGGAAGTCGGTTTAAGATATGTTTATATTGGCAATGTCCCTGGTCATCCAGGACAGAATACTTATTGTCCTCACTGTAAGCAACTGCTTATCGAAAGAAGAGGCTATTTTATCACCGCTAATCATATAGAAGAGGGTAAATGCAAATTCTGCGGAGAAACTATTCCTGGAGAGTGGGAATGAAAAAGAAGATAGACTACTTTTTAGGAAGGAGAGATGGTTGACGCCTTTCTTCCATAAAATCGTCACTGAACTCATGCACACTGGAAATGAGAGATGCCCAAGGGTTATTTTTAGGGACAAGTATTACCATGTCATCTAACTTTTTTATGTAAACACCCTTTCCTTGGAAACGGTACTTCTTTGGCAGTCGGACAGCTTGGCTTCGGCCGTTTATGAATATTTTTGCTGTGTTTATGATTTACATCTTTCTTGAAAAGGTATAGATAAAGATTGACACGACTTGCGTTTTGGCTTTTTGTTATTTGTTAAACTCTATCCAGACGAAAGACCCCCTCTCCTTTGGTCGCCGCGTAGAGTACTTTTCCATTAGAAGAGATAGCCAGAGCGGTGACGGCCTTTGTGGATAACCCCTCGCTTATAGGAACCCAATTAGCTCCTCCATCGGTGGATAGATAAACACCCTTGTGATGATCTGCGGCGTAAAGAGTCTGCGAATTCATCGGATCAATAACGATGCTCCAGATCGATGTCCAGGGCACCGAATAGTAGTCCGCTCCCACAGCTCTGCGTGGTTTCTCCAGCGAGATGCTGCCTGGCTTTACGCGCCCGATGGGCAGCAGGTAAGAGGGGCACTCAATGTCCACTCCAGTATCGCTTCTTCTCCAAAGCTCCCCGCCGTTGGTACTCTTGAAAATACCGGCCCCTTCCCCTAGTCCGACATAGACTATTTCTGGATTCTGGGGGTCAATGGCCAGAGAGCGGATATCGGCTGAGACGAGGCCGTTGCTCTTCATTAGCCAGCTCTCTCCCCCATCGGTGGTCTTAAACACTCCGTCTTTCCAGGTGCCGATATAGACGATATTGGGATCAGTAGGGTGGACAGCTAAGCAGTTAATATTAATGAGGGAGGTTTGCAGGCCCTTGTTTATCTCCATCCAGGTTTCGCCTCCATTGGTGGATTTATACATGCCAAAGCTGGGCCTGGCTGGGAAGTCTCCGTCAATGGACCGTCGCCCCTTACTCGTACCAGCATAGACGATGTTTGGATTGGAGGGGGCATAAGCAATGGTTTTGAAGCCATGCCTGCACTCCTGAGGGGTACCATATGTTATTAATTTGAAGACTAATTTCCAATTGTTCCCACCATCTGTACTTTTTAGAAGAGTTCCTTCATGTTCATCAGAGATAATTACCTCCAGGGAATTATCGGGATTCAACGCTACGGCGTTCCATTCCGCCTTGTTGGCCGGAGGAAAAGCGATGCCGGTCCAGTCTTCTCCACCGTTATAGCTCTTGAAGGGCCCGCTACGTCCGATGGTATAGACGATGGTCGGATTATCGGTATCTATGGCGATGTCGTGTAAGTCAGCTCCGGTGTAACCCTTACTCGAATTGACCCAGGTCTGCCCCCCATCGGTGGATTTAAAGTTCCCCCCACCGTAGTTATTGACAAATACGGTATAGGGATCATCGGGGTCGACAACGGCGCTGATAGGGACCCCGGCCCTTATTCCCGGAGGTCCATATTCTGCTCTCAGTTTCTGGAACTTATGCCAGGTGTCACCGCCATCATCGCTGCGATAAAAAGCGTTTGCACTTCCGGCATAGACTACGTTGGGGTTGGAAGAGCTAATCGTCACTACAGTGAAGATATCGCGGAACAGTACCTTCTCCCAGCTCACCCCACCGTTTGTGGTTCGGAAAACGCCGCCTTCACCTTTCGCGTTGTTTCCTGAGGCAGCGAAGAGTATCTGCGGGTTAGTGGGATGTATTTCCAGAAATCCCACAAAACGGTTGCCTGCACTATTTGGTATTCCCTTGTTGATTTGAAACCACCTCTTCCCACCATTGGTTGATTTCAAAATGCCAATTCCTACGTCGTTAAAAGCTTCTCTGTCAAAGATGCCCGTGGAGGCGTACATTACATCCGGGTTGGTTGGATCAAAGAGGACAAATCTCACCAAATTGTTTCCCTCCCAGACGCAACGCCAGCTCTCCCCGCCGTCTTCGGTTTTGTATATCTTTCCCTTGGTTTTGTCGAACTCCCTACCCAGGATACCGGTAGATACCTCTGCTCCGGCAAAGACGATGTTGGAGTTGTGGGGATGAACGCCAAAATTGCGGAAGCTTATCTCATTCCCTTCCGTAATACCCCTGTTCTTTTTGACCCAGGTCTCCCCGCCGTCCGTTGACTTGTAAATCCCTCCGGAGTTTTGGGTTCCTGCCCAGACGATGTTCGGGTTGTTGGGGTCAATGGTCAGGGAGAAGATGGGGATACCGTCATTGGAAGGCCCGGCCCTGGTCGTTACTCCCTCGTTCCTCTGGACCCAGGTGGTTCCAGCGTCGTAGCTTTTATTCACCCCGCTAGGGTTGTCGGTGACGAACATGATGTTTTTGTTCTGGGGGTGAATCCTGACGTCGTAACCCAAGCCCCCACTGGGGCCGCCGCTTTTGACCCAAGTGTAACCTGGAGGGGGAGCGGGAGGAGGCTTCCCAAAGACCGCGATATCGTCAAAGTGGCAGTGGGAACTCTCGTGGGTCTCAAAAGCGATTCGGCCAAAAAGAAGAGGGTTGGTATCGGTATATTCAAGTCGCAACACATTGTCGACGTAGACCTTGATATTGTTCTGTGCTCCCACTATCTCTACGTTGTACCAAGCGTTGGGACTATGG
Organism: Clostridia bacterium; assembly: GCA_030602435.1. GTDB lineage: Bacteria > Aerophobota > Aerophobia > Aerophobales > AE-B3A > JAUWRC01. Next base: position 2,434 of record JAUVZS010000001.1, on the reverse strand, counting down.
GGTACATCGTTACTGGTCAGATCATAGAAAGTGTCCCAGGGAGTCTCTTTGTTCAGATATAGACCGCCAGCATGAAAGCCGATGAAATACCTTCCGTTATCACTCACTCGATAGTTCAGGTGGACGCTGCCCTCGATCAGTTTGACCTTGGCCTTGAAGCTGTAGTCGGTCCAATTATGTTCGGTATTGAGAGTAGCCCAGGTATGGCCCGAGCCGCTGAGAACATAGTTTTTATCCTCGTGCTCAACTTCCCAACCTGCATCCAGCTGCCACTCATTGGCGTTACTATCCTCAAAATTGTCCTGGAAGAGTACTGTCCATCCCTCTTGAGCAAAAGCTTGGCTGCTAATTTGATCAAATAAAAGAAAAACTCCACAGACCACTAAAGCTGTTCTGGCTAAGAAAAGCATTTTTCTCTTCACTTTTCTCCATCCCCTTTAAGCTATTATTATCGTATTTGAAGACTCTGTCAAGACTTCGCATCGTAAATGCTCACGGGCTGATGTGTAACATCACACTGTTCGACTGTCGTTCCCGTCGTTTAGTTGCTTTTGGGTGAGTTTTTGGTATAATGGAACTTGCTGAAACCAGAACTATGAGATCTCACTCCACGCAGACGATGAACGAATCGCTGAGAAGTTTAACCGTCTCTCAACTGGAATTTGCCTTATCGAACTGTAAAATTATAGAACAATACCCAGATGATCCACGTGGGGAGAGTTGCTTAGCCATGGGTTTCGCTTCTGAAAGAATATGAAATAAAAAGACCTGCCTACCAACTAAAAAGAACCATTGACCTTGGCAAATAATAGTCTCTTTTAGATTTACAAACCGATAATAGTCTATTTCTTACGAAAAATTGCCGCCGGATGCCCCACCCTTTGTGGGTGGGGAGGATGTCACTGAATATCTCACGAAAATTTTAAACGGGGTTGACTGAATATTTCCACTGTGTAGAGGGAAAGAAGACTTTTTCTGGAGAATGGAAGTGAAAGAGAAGAAAAAGAGATTAATTATGGTTGTGGGCGGGCTGCTGCTGGGGGCAGTGATAGTACTGGCCTATAATCTGGGTTGGTTAGGTTTCCGGTCCCGGATAGAGGAGCCAGAGCTTGCCACTCCAGACTGGTTAACTATTGATAAAGAGAAGCAGGAACTCAGGTTCGGGGGAAGGATCCAGAATAAAGAAGGATGGGTACAATCGTTAATTTATGCTCAAGGGTATAAATGGCTTAAGGATAAATCAGCTATTGTAAGCGAGGTCTCTCTTCTGGAGCTACAAAAGGCTATTCTTTTATGCGGGGTGAAGTATTGGAAGATAGTAAAATACGGCCAGAATAAGGGCTCTGTGGAAGTAAAAGTCCAGTGGGCAGAGAAAGGCAAAACAAAGGAGATAGATGCTCTTCAGATGATATCTGGAGATATAGGAGAGGATTTACCTTTAGAGCAGTTAATCTTTCTGGGATTTGGAATGAGTACTTTTGATGAGAGGGTATTGAGTGAAGACCCTTCGGCAATCTGCAAGGAATGCCCTCTTCTTCCTTTAGAGAAAGAAATGGTCCAGGCCTGGTTTCGAAGAGAGTCTGGAGAATCTGGTTATGAATTAAACTCTAAGCTAATTCCTCCTGTAGGTACACCTGTTACTGTAATTATAAGGAGTTGTGGAGAGACAGAAAAGTGAAGATATATTTGGGGTTATTCCTGGTAGGATTGTCCTTTGGGATAGGACCTTGTCTAATCTTTTGTGGTCCGGTGATCTTTGCTTATGTGGCCGGGGCTAAAAAAGGATGGAGAGAAGGATTAAACAGTGGCTTGTTGTTTTTGACTTCACGTTTAGTCAGCTACTTAGCATTAGGGGCAGTAGGAGGAATTTCTGGAAAGTGGCTAGCCGAATTTTTTTATGAGAAAAAGTTTGGAGATTATCTTTGGATACTGGCTGGAGTATTTATTCTGGTTTTAGGGGTAGTTATAGGGTTGGGAAAATATTTTGATTCTTATTTCTGCAAGATTACCCACCGATCCGGTGCTAAAAATATAAATGTGATTTTACTAGGACTTCTCATGGGACTGGCTCCTTGTGCTCCCTTAATAGGAGTTCTTGTTTATATTACTTTAAGTTCTAAGGGAGTGCTGGATGGTATTTTCTATACCCTCTTTTTTGGAATAGGTACTATGGTTTCACCATTGATAGGCCTCTGTGTATTATCGGGTTTGATTCCCCATTTTTTATCTGGAAGACCCAAAATACTAAAATATTTTAGAAGGGCTTGCGGCTTCTTTTTATCTCTTTTGGGTATTCATTTAATAATTTCAAGACTGCTTTCTATTTTTTAGGACGCAGATAAACACAGCTCTGCGTTTGTCTGCGTCCTAATCAATCTCCCGAGGGATTTATGAATTCAAATAGAGTAGTTGTAGCTATGAGTGGAGGGGTAGA
>JAUVZS010000189.1:0-3872 GCA_030602435.1 Clostridia bacterium | reverse complement strand
GCCAGGCACTCTCTGGTGTATTCATCGATGATAGTGAGTATCCTGAATGCTCTTCCCTCAGCTGTTCTTGCCATCATAAGATCATAGCTCCACACATGGTCTTTATATTCAGGCCTGAGCCTCGTGCAGGAGCCATCATTCAGCCAGAGCCTGCCTCGTTTCGGTTGCTTTTGTGGCACCTTGAGCCCTTCCCTTCTCCAGATTCTCTCTGGCGTGTAGCTTCTTCTGGCCATTTGCATCCCCCTTTTTCGATCCCTAGTCTAACATAATAACTGGACCGATTCTAGGGGGGCAGGTCAGATGGAAGAAGAGAACTATGAAAAATATGAAGATGAGTTATTTAAGTATTGGTTCCTGCTGCAGGAAAAAATAAAAATTTATAGTTTAAATAAAAGGTAAAATCCATCCAGGAATATCATAGCACACGCCAATAGGCAAATGACTAGCTCCTCACATATAAATAAAATATACAACAGCATAAAAAAGCAAGAAAAACACTTGACAAATAAACAAAAATATACTATAGTTAACACAGAAAAGAGGTGAGGCAAATGCAAGAAGTTATGACAGCAAAACAGTTAGCAGGCTATCTTCAGCTCAATGAATTGACTATCTACAAAAAGGTACGCTTGGGAGAAATTCCTGTTGTGAAGATAGGCAGAGCCTTACGATTTAAGAAAAATGTCATTGATAAATGGCTCGAAATCGAAAGTGGATGGGACCAGGAATTTGAGACCCTTTTAAGAAGAAGTCAAGAGTTCGGTAAGCGAACAGGAATCACAGAAAAAAAGATCCAACGGACGATTGAAGAAGTAAAAGCTCAGGAAAGATAATTTGTTAAAAGTTGTCATCGATACCAATGTTTTTGTCTCGGGTGTTCTTACAAAAGGAGGTAATCCTTCGGTAGTAATCAAAGCCTGGAGGAGGACACGAAAGTATCAGCTCTTCATCACAGAAGAAATCATCCAAGAGGTTCTCAGAGTGATGAAGAGATTAAACATTAAGGCAGACATCATTGCAGATTGGGATAAACTCCTAAGGAAAAGAGCTATTCAGGTAGTCCCTGCTAGAAAAATCGAAGTCATAAGAGAAGACCCTTCGGACAACAAATTCCTGGAATGCGCCATTGAATCTTATGCTGATTATATTGTCACTGGCGACGAACACCTGAAAAAGCTAAACAAATTTGAAGGGATAGAGATAGTAAGTGCCAGAAAATTTCTGGATATTCTCAAAAGCTAAATTTTATTCTGGAAAGCACTGAATTAGATTTTGTTCTTAAAAACAAAAATATCCAGCTCGGAAAAAGGGGACAGGCTACTTTTTTATCCAAGATACGTCTCACTCCATACAACGAGAGTTCAAGGACTCAAGGGACGGTAAAAACTCAAGGGTTTCTGAAAAAAGTAGCCTGTCCCCTTTTTTTTACACAAGAAAGAGGTAACGTCCATAAATTTGAAAGGAAAATTCTTAATGAAATATAAAGCTGTACTATTTGATTTAGATGGTACACTGGTGGACTCGCTTAAAGATATTGCCAATTCTATGAACGCTGTACTTGCCCGATTTGGATATCCTACTCACGATATTCAGTCTTACAAGTATTTTGTGGGAGATGGTACGAAAAGTCTTGTTCTCAGGTCACTGCCAGAAATGCATAAAAGCGAAGAGATAGTTTCTTTATGTCTTAATGCTATGAAGGAAGAATACAGGAAACACTGGGCCGATAATCTTCGCACTTATGACGGAATCACACAATTGCTTGATGAATTACAAATACGTAATTTAAAATTGACTATATTGTCTAACAAATCTAATGATTTAACGAAAATGGTGGTTACAAAATTTTTGTCTAATTGGAATTTTGAAGAAGTTTTTGGGGCACATCCAGATATACCTAAAAAACCTAATCCCATGGTAGCAAAATTGATAGCAAAAAAAATTGATATTTTACCAGGTGAATTTATTTATTTAGGAGATACCGATACTGATATGAAAACAGCAAACGCTGCAGGTATGTATGCAGTAGGAGTATTGTGGGGATTTCGAGAAGCCGAAGAGCTCATATCTAACGATGCACAGGCTTTAATAAAGCACCCCCTAGATTTACTTAAGCTTCTATAGTACTATCGAGTTAAGGAGATAGAAAACAGTTGAGAAACAAACAAAAATATACTATAGTTAACACAAAAAGAGATGAGGCGAATGCTGAAGGAAGAATGCGGGATTTTTGGGGTATTCGGGCATGAGGACGCTGCTAAACTGACCTATTTAGGACTCTATGCCTTGCAGCACCGAGGGCAAGAGAGTGCAGGGATAACTACTTTTGATCATACCCGTTTCAGGACAATAAAAGAAATGGGACTGGTCTCTGAAATCTTTTATCTAAGTCTCGAGAGAAGAATCTGCCAGATGCTTTTATTGAAGCTTTAAAGCAAGTTAAGGGAGCATATTCACTCCTGCTTTTAGACAAGAATTCATTAATAGCTGCACGAGATCCATATGGATTTAGACCTCTATGTTTAGGAAAACTAGACAGCGGATGGGCGGTTTCATCTGAAACCTGCGCTTTTGATTTAATCGGAGCAGGTTATATAAGAGATATTGAACCAGGAGAAATTTTGCTCATTAGTAAAGATGGTCTAAGGTCTATGAAGCCTTTTTCCTTTGACCGCCATGCCTTTTGCATCTTCGAACTTATTTATTTTGCTAGACCAGATAGTCAAATTTTTGAGCAAAGTGTACACTGCATCAGAAAGAAATTTTGAAAGGCAAAAGAATTATTATAGTAGATGATTCAATTGTCAGGGGAACTACTTCAAGACGAAGGGTTTCAGCCTTAAGAGAAGCTGGTGCAATCCAGGTTCATTTAAGAATTTCTTCTCCCCCTATTAAATACTCCTGTTATTTTGGAATCGATACTCCCGAAAGAAGAAAACTTATTGCTTCAAGTAAAGAAGTTGAAGAAATTAAAGAGTTTATTGGTACGGATAGCTTGAGATATCTAAGCTTAGAAGGTCTTTTAGAATCCGCAGCACTTCCACCGGAAACATTTTGCACGGCTTGTTTTTCTGGCAATTACCCTATCGAAATCAAACACAGAATAAACAAGTTTTCTTTAGAAGGAAAGATATAAACGAGATGCTAATAAATGATTGCTGTCATTAACTATGGAATGGGGAATTTAAGAAGTGTGGAGAAAACTCTGTAAAAAGCCAGCTAAAAAGCATCTTTTTTTTCTAAAACCTCGTTCATACTCCCTGGTCTATACCCTTGAAGATCTAAAGTTACATAATGATAACCTATCTCCTTGAGTTTTTTCACTATCTTTTTGCGTACATTTGGACAAGTGAAGTGTATTACATCTTTTGCCGAAACTTCTATTCTGGCTATATTATCGTGATGTCTTACCCGAACTTGCCTGATTCCTAAATTGTGTAAATAATCTTCAGCTTCATTTACCATTTTCAGTTTTTGCAAAGTGATTTTATCTCCATAAGGAAATCGAGAAGCAAGACAAGCAAAAGCTGGTTTGTCCCAGGTAGGAAGTTTCATCTTACGAGAAAGTAAACGAATCTCTTCCTTGATTAAGCCAGCCTCCCTTAAAGGACTTCTCACGTCTAGTTCTTCCCCTGCCCTCATTCCCGGACGGAAATCATCAGTATCATCACAGTTTGTCCCATCAGCAATATAATTTATACCTCTAGATGTGACAATTTGCTTGAGTTTAGTAAATAGTTCTTTTTTACAATAGTAGCAGCGGTTGGTTGAATTAGCAATAAAACAGGGATTTGATAATTCGTTTGTAGTAATAGTTAAATGCCTAACCTTCAATTTTCGAGCTATTTTCTTTGCCTGGTTGTATTCTCTTT
>JAUVZS010000002.1:0-16932 GCA_030602435.1 Clostridia bacterium | reverse complement strand
GAGATGTAGGAGCTTGAGCACTGATTTGAGGGATGGCAGCTTGAACTCCAAACCTATCTTCGAGTTCCTTTATTAACTCTGTAAGCTCCAGTACATTCATCCCCTCAATTGCTTTTATAATCTCTTCTTTTTTACTCACTTCCACTTTTGGTTTGTCTACCTTTTTAACTTCTTTGATTTTTCCTTTACTTATCTCTACTTTTGGTTTATCTGCTTTTGGCCTATCTACCTTCTTGGTCTCTTTTTTTATCTCTACTTTTGGTTCATTAGTCTTCTTCTCTTCTTCTTTTACTTTTGATTTATCTACTTTTTTGACATCCTTTTTTACTGCTGATGGTTGTGTCATACTCTCGTCTCCTTCCCTTGTAAAGTTAACTAGTTTACTAGAGATTAGAGATTAGTCTCAGGAGTAACTGATTAAAGGAGACCCGACATCCCTAATTAACTAATCCACTAATCATCTTCTTTTATTTGCGAACTTTGCGGTGAATCGTTATTTTTCTTTTTTGACAAAATTGATTGCAACAAGAGAACTAAATTCCCCAAAGGAGAGTTCAAAATTCCCAATAATCTTCTTACGGGGGACTGCATTCCTGTTAGAAGCCATGATAGGAGAACCTCTCGTGAAGGTATGTCTCCTAAACGCCTTACCTCATCACCCTTTAGAATATCTCTACCTAGAACTCCTCCTTTTATAACTAGATTGGGATGATCTAGAATAAATCCTTTAACTATCTTAGCCGAGGCTAGGGGATCTTTTTCGACAAAGATTATCCCTGTACCTCCATAAAAAAACTGATTTAAATCATCCAGCCCTATTCTCTCTATAGCTCGATGAGCTAAATTATTTTTGACTACATAGAATCTCGCCCCTACCCCCCTTAGCATCTTTCTAAGTTCAGTTAGCTCAGCTACCTTTAATCCGTGGTAATTAAAGATAAAAGAGGCCTCACTCTTTTCTAGACCTTCTCCTATTCTCCTCACTTTTTCTATCTTCGCTTGTCTGTCCATTTCACAACATCTCCAGAGTTTTCTCTACGTTTACCTTTACTCCCGGACCCATGGTAGAACAAAGAGAAATTCCCTTGATATATCTTCCTTTCACTGTGGGGGGTCTATCTTTAACCAAGGAGGTCAACAAAACCTTGAGATTGTCCCACAAGGCCTCCTTAGAAAAGGAAACTTTTCCTAGCAAAACATGTATCACCCCTGTAGCATCATTTCTATACTCGACCTTACCTTTTTTTAGTTCCTCTATAACGCTGGCAGGATCATCACTTACTGTCCCAATTTTAGGAGAAGGCATTAAGCCACGTGGACCGAGAATTCTTCCCAATTTTGCCACTATTTTCATCATTTCAGGAGTTGAAACTACAGCGTCGAAGTCTAACCATCCTTCTTCGATCTTTTCTACTGTCTCCTCTGTCCCTACATAATCCGCTCCTGTTTTTTCTGCCTCTCGGGCCTTGTCTCCTTTGGCAAAAACCAGTATTTTTACTTTCTTTCCTGTCCCTTGAGGAAGTATTACTGTTCCCCTTACTCGTTCTCCTTTTTCTTTTGGCTTTATATTGAGGGAAATAGCTGTCTCTACTGATTCCTCAAATCGAGAGTTAGAGGTTTCTTTAACCAATTTTATAGCCTCCAAAGGCTCATAGCTTTTGTTTTTATCTATTTTTTTCTTTGCCAGAAGATATCTTTTGCCTCTTTTACCCACTATTTTTCTTCTTCTATTTTCAAGCCCATATTTCTGGCTGTTCCTTCGATGATTCTCACTGCTGAAGGAAGATCATAGGCATTTAAATCCGCCAACTTAGTCTGGGCTATTTTTTCTAGATCTTTCCTCGTTACCGTACCTACCTTCTTTTTATGAGGTTCCCCCGAACCTTTCTCGATTCCAGCTGCTTTCTTAAGTAAGGAGGCAGCCGGAGGAGTCTTTAGTTTAAAAGTAAAGGATCTATCCTTATAAACAGTTACCAGCACCGGTATTAAAATGTCACCTTTGTTCTTGGTCTTTTCGTTAAAAGATTTACAAAATTCCATTATACTAACACCATGCTGACCCAATGCTGGCCCCACTGGAGGAGCAGGATTGGCTTTTCCTGCCTGAATTTGCAGTTTAATATTAGCCATAATTGGTTTTTTGGCCATTAAAGTCTCTCCACATTTACATATTCTAATTCCAGAGGGGTCTCTCTGCCAAATATAGAAACCAAAACTTTAAGCCTTTGTTGTTGAGGATTAACTTCTATTATTTCTCCCTGGAAGTTAGTAAAGGGCCCTTGAATGATACGAATATTTTCTCCTCTCTCGAAAACAATACCAGGTTTAGGCTTTTTCTCTAAAAGACCTATTCGGTGCTCAATGTTGTTCACTTCTTTTTTATCTAAAGCAACCGGCTGATTTTTAGGACCGACGAAACCACTAACTCCCGGCGTATTGCTAATGATAAACTTAGCCTCATCGCTCAACTCTGCCTCAACCAACATATATCCAGGAAAAAACTTCCTCCTATAAGTCCTTCTTTTTCCGTTCTTAACCTCGGTTATTTTTTCTTTAGGAATTAACATACGAAAGATCTTATTCTTTATTCCAAAGGATTCGATTCTTTGCTTAAGATTTGCCTTTACCTTATCTTCTTGTCCAGCATAAGTATGAAGAGCATACCATTTCTTACTCATGATTCTCTCATTTCAGAAAAAACTTTATAATCTGAAAAAACATAAAGTCTATACTCCCTATAAACACAGCAAAAATGACAATAGTTATCAAAACCACGAGGGTAGACCTTATTATGCGAGGTCGAGAAGGCCAACTCACCCTTTTCATCTCTCCTTTTACTGCTTGAAGAAAAATACTTATTTTGTTTGCCATTCTCGTTTCACTTTCGTATCTCGTATTGCGTATTGCGTATTTTCAAGAAATATAAATTTTCTTCCATTTTATTAACATCTATCGTAACATAGTTGCTATCAATTTCCTGCGTTTCTTTTTTAAACATCTGTAACTGCCTTATCATATTTCACCACAGAGCAGGCCGAGAACGCTAAATAGTAGCGCACTCTGCGATCGTAAATATTCGGTGAAATACGTTCCTTCCTGTCATTGCGAAGCGACGAAGCAATCTCTTCTTTTACGCAATACGCATCACGCACGACGCATCACGACTTTTTGGCAGGTCCGGCAGGACTTGAACCCGCAACCGCCGGATTTGGAGTCCGGTGCTCTAGCCACTTGAGCTACGGACCTATTTCTCCTTATGGAGAATATGTTTACGGCAAAACCTACAGTACTTTTTAAGACTTAAAGAGGAAACTTTCTTTTCTCTAGTAGTGGTATAGTTTCTTCTTTTACACTCGGTGCAGATAAGGGTAATTGTCTGCTTCATCTCTCTTCCCTATTTGATTATCTTGCCCACTACACCCGCTCCCACTGTATGTCCTCCCTCTCGTATAGCGAACCTTAAGCCCTGCTCCATAGCAATAGTAGTAATAAGATTTATAGTTAATTTTACATTATCACCCGGCATAACCATCTCAACCCCTTCAGGAAGATTAACATCTCCAGTTACATCGGTGGTGCGGAAGTAAAACTGAGGACGGTAGCCCTCAAAGAAAGGAGTATGTCGTCCCCCTTCCTCTTTGGTTAGCACATATACTTCTGCTTCAAATTTTGTATGGGGAGTTATACTACCAGGGAGAGCCAGCACCTGACCTCTTTGTATCTCATCCTTCTCTGTACCCCGCAAAAGCACTCCAATATTATCTCCTGCTTGAGCCTCATCCAATGTTTTTCTGAACATTTCTACCCCGGTAGCTACTGTTTTCTTGATTTCATCAGACATCCCCACTATCTCCACCTGATCTCCTATTTTTATCTTTCCTCTCTCAAGCCTTCCCGTAGCTACTGTCCCCCTTCCTGTGATAGTGAAAACATCCTCTACGGCTAATAGAAAAGGTTTGTCCACTTCTCTTGGTGGCATAGGAATATAATCGTCAACTGCATCAAGTAATTTAAGTATGGGACCGCATTTGGGACACTCTTTCTTTCCGCACACACATTCAAGGCACTGAAGAGCTGAACCGGAGATAATAGGTATTTCATCTCCAGGAAACTCATAACTAGACAGAAGTTCGCGTACTTCCAACTCCACCAACTCTAACAGCTCCTTGTCTTCTACCTGATCTACCTTATTTAAAAAAACCACTATGGCTGGAACATTGACCTGACGAGCAAGAAGAATGTGCTCTCTGGTCTGAGGCATAGCCCCATCAGCAGCAGAAACTACCAAAATAGCTCCGTCCATTTGTGCCGCCCCGGTAATCATATTCTTAATATAATCAGCGTGTCCCGGGCAGTCTATGTGGGCATAATGTCTTTTTTCCGTCTCATACTCTGCATGGTAAATAGAAATTGTTAAACCTCTTTCCTTCTCTTCAGGAGCAGCATCGATTTCCTCTAGAGTTTTCGGGTCAGCCCATCCCTTCTTAGCTAAAACTTGGGTTATAGCTGCTGTAAGAGTAGTCTTCCCATGATCTACATGTCCGATTGTTCCAATATTAAGATGAGCCTTGGTCCGCACAAATTTTTCTCGCGCCATCTTTTTTCCTCCTTTTTAAACTCGTATATCCTGAGTCAATATGCTCGGGTAAATAGCTTTGGCTATTTAGCCATTTCCTGGGTCAATATGCTCGGGTAAATAGCTTTGGCTATTTAGCCAATATCGTATGTAGTATATCATGAAGAAAAAATCCCCTCACCCCTTCTCAGAAGGGAGAGGGAACTTCTCTTTCCTAACCTTACAAACCAATCTATTCCTGCGGAATCTGGAATTTCAGTACTGTTGTGCGTTTCAAAGTCTCCCTACGATATACCATATACGATATACTATATACGATAAATTGGGAGCCCACGACCGGGCTTGAACCGGTGACCTCATCCTTACCAAGGATGTGCTCTACCTTCTGAGCTACATGGGCAATAAATTCGTATTTCGTATATAGTATATCGTATATAGTGATGAAACAACAGGACTTCTCATTGCAAAGAAGTACGAACTAAGATTCCTTATCTATCATTGCGAGCCTGCCGAAGGCAGGCGTGGCAATCCCAGAATAAACTCTATAATTCTTCCTTTTCGAGATTGCTTCGCGATATACGACATACGATATACTATATACGAGACTGGTGGGGAGGGATGGATTTGAACCACCGTAGGCAACGCCAGCGGGTTTACAGCCCGCCCCATTTGGCCACTCTGGCACCTCCCCCTTACCCAGCTGTAAGCTTTAAGACCTTCCAATGTGCGATAAATCGCACCGCTACTCTTTAAAAAACTTGCCACTTATAGCTTTTCTATCTTCCAGTATTGCCTGAGCAGCAGCCAATCGAGCAATGGGAACTCTATAAGGGGAACAACTTACATAGTCCATCCCTATGCGATAACAGAACTTAACTGAGGAGGGCTCGCCTCCATGTTCGCCACAAATGCCCACTTCCAAATCTTTATTCGTCTTGCGCCCTCTCTCTGTTCCCATCTTCAGGAGTTGCCCCACCCCTTCTTGATCCAATACCTCGAAAGGGTCATCCTCCAGAATCTTCTTTTCAATATATGCAGGTATAAACTTAGCTTCTGCATCATCACGGCTAAACCCAAATGTAGTTTGGGTTAGGTCATTGGTGCCGAAGGAGAAAAAATCTGCCTCCTGAGCGATTTTGTCTGCACAGAAAGCAGCTCGAGGAAGTTCAATCATCGTGCCTATCTTGTACTCAAACTCTACTCCTTTTTCTCTCATTATCTCTCCAGCCACTTCAATTACTTGTTTTCGGAGAAAAGATAACTCCTTCTCATTGGCCACAAGAGGAATCATTATCTCTGGATAAACCTTGACATCCTCAAGAATCAGCTCTGCCGCTGCTTCAAAAACTGCTCTCACCTGCATATTGTAAACTTCAGGAAAGGTTATCCCCAATCTACAGCCCCTGTGCCCCAACATGGGGTTCACCTCTCGCAGGTCTACTATACGCTGGAGAATCTTCTCTTTCTCCTGGATTTTTTCCTTATCTTCGGTTTTTTCCAACTTTAACTTATTAACCTCCAGGAGAAGACTTTCATAATGGGGCAAAAATTCATGCAGGGGGGGATCAAGCAGACGAATAATAACTGGTAAACCTTCCATTTCTCTTAAGATTCCTTTGAAATCTTCCCTCTGCATAGGTTCTAATTTTTCTAAGGCTTCTTTTCTTCCTTCTTCATCTTCAGCTAAAATCATCTTCTGAACATAAGGAAGCCTCTCTTCTCCAAAAAACATATGCTCAGTTCGGCAAAGTCCAATTCCCTCTGCTCCTAACTCACGAGCTTTTTTTGCATCTTCAGGTGTATCCGCATTAGCCCTTACTCCAAGAGTTCTTATCTCATCTGCCCATTCCATAAGTCTTTTAAACTCGCTGCTTAGCTCAGGTTCGAGTGTGGGTACTTCTCCCTTTATCACTCTTCCTGCACTGCCATCCAGAGTAATAAAGTCACCCTCTTTAAAGACAAGTCCATCTACTTCAAATCTTTTCTTTTTCTCATCCACCTTTAGAGCTTCACAACCAGCTATACAGCACTTACCCATACCTCTGGATACGATAGCAGCATGAGAAGTCATCCCCCCGCGAGCAGTAAGTATCCCCTCGGCAGCAGCCATACCGTGAATATCTTCAGGAGAAGTTTCTTTGCGGACCAGAATAATCTTTTTTCCATCCTGAGCTAATTCCACAGCTCTATCCGCAGTAAAAACTATTGCACCCGTAGCTGCCCCTGGAGAAGCAGGAAGACCTCTAGCAAGTACTTCAAGTTCTGCCTCTGGATCGATACCTCGGTGAAGAAGCTGCTTAAGTTGACCAGGTTCTACCCTCATCAAAGCCTCTTTTTTATCGATTAGTCTCTCCTCAACCATATCACAGGCTATCTTCGTTGCTGCTTGAGTAGTCCTTTTGCCCGTCCTGGTCTGAAGTAAATAAAGTTTCCCTTTCTCTATAGTAAATTCAAAATCTTGCACATCCTTATAGTGATCTTCTAATCTTTGAACAACCTCTACTAGCTCTTGATAAACCTGCGGCATCTCTTCCTTTAGCTTAGAGAAAGGGTGAGGAGTTCTTATGCCTGCAACAACATCTTCTCCTTGAGCATTAAGTAGATACTCTCCATATATCTCCTTTTTGCCAGTGGCAGGATTTCGGGTAAACCCGACCCCTGTGCCAGAATCACTCCCTATATTTCCAAACACCATTGCCTGGACGTTAACGGCTGTTCCCCAGTGTTCGGGAATTTTATTAATCTTACGATAATTAACAGCCCTTTTATTATTCCATGAAGCAAAAACGGCATCTATGGCCATATTCAGTTGCTTAAAAGGGTCTTGAGGAAATTGAATACCCTTCTCCTTTTCTATCAACTCTTTGAACTCATCCACTAATCCCCTCAGATCTTGCCAGGCTAAATCAATATCTTCCTTTGCATCTTTACTCTTTTTTTTCTCTTCTATCAACTCCTCAAATTTTTCTCCCTCTGTTCCCAGAACTACATTGCCGAACATCTGAACCAGTCTTCTATAGGCATCATAGGTAAAACGTGAGTTTTTTGTCTCTTTAATTAATCCCTCTACTGTATTATCATTTAATCCCAAATCAAGAACAGTATCCATCATCCCTGGCATAGAAACTCTCGCTCCTGAGCGAACAGAGACTAATAGAGGATTTTGAAGATCACCAAATCTTTTCCCAGTAGCTTCTTCTACCTTATTTAAATTTTCCCTTATCTCTGCCTCTAAGTCTTCTGGATAATTATGGTGTTCTGTGTAGTAGCTGCATACTTCAGTACTGATAGTAAAGCCAGGGGGCACTCGGATTCCTAAATTAGCCATTTCAGCGAGATTAGCTCCCTTGCCTCCTAAAAGATTTCTCATTTTCGCTGATCCACTGGCCTTATTTTGCGCAAAAAAATATACATACCCCCCCATTTTTTCTTTTTTACTCCTTTACCTAACTTCTTTATTTTTCTGCTATTTCTTTACTTTTTGCCGCTTCTCCTTTATAATTTTCTTCCTTATTATAAATAACTTTTAACTTATGTCAATATAAGCCTCAGGACGATTTTCTTCTTACCTCTTGCCTCTTATATTGCTTACAGCTTTTCCATATACTATCCACTAACGACTAATTTACCGAGGAGAGAGACTCTTTAGATACTTATAAAAGTCACTATCCGAGGTTAAAATTAGCGTTGTATCCTCATCCAGAGTTTCTTTATATGTCTCTAGTGTTTTTAAGAATGAATAAAACTCGGGATCTTTATTATAAGCCCCGGCATATATCCCGGTCGCTTCTGCATCAGCCTCTCCTTTAATTTCCTGTGCCTTTTTATAAGCCTCAGAAGTGATCCTTTGCAGCTCTTTTTCTTTCCTTCCCTCAATTTCGGCCTTTCCCCCCTGACCTTCAGAGCGATATTGCTCAGCTACCCTTTTTCTCTCGGCAATCATTCGAGAATAAACTCCTTGCCTTACCTGCTCCACATAGTTGAGCCTCTTAATCCTCACATCAATTAGTTCTATCCCGAATCGAGGAACACCCTCAGATGCCTCCTCCAGGATGGCTCGGCTTATCTTCTCCCGACCATACTTCACCTTACCTACAGCCTCCTCAACTTGTATGCTTAATTCCGTCTCCACAAATTCCCTCTCTGAGTCTCTCACCAGCTCATAGAGAATGTGACTGGTGATTTGATTCCTGGTAGCAGAATCAATGATATCATCGAGCCTGCCCAGGGCTGTTCTCTCGCCTCCTACTGTTTGTAGAAACTTGAGAGGGTCAACAATTCTCCATCGGGCCGTGGTATCAACCCAGATGTATCTTTTATCCTTGGTAGGAACCTGTGTAGGAAGCCCATCCCAGGCTAAGAAGCGTTTTTCGAAAGAGTTTACCTTTTGGATAAAAGGTATCTTAAAGTGTAGACCCGGCTCAGTAATAGGCTCACCTATAGGTTCACCAAACTGAGTAATGACCACCTGCTCGGTTTGATCTATGGTATATAAGGTTCCTCCCAAAATAATCAAGCCTAAAATAATCACTACTATTATGGGAATCAATCGCTCTATCTTCATCACTTACCTCCTTCACTCAAAGACAAAAGAGGTAATATCCCTTTCTGCTCTGAATCGATGATATATTTTGTCCCTATTTTAGGCAGAATTTCCTCCAGAGTCTCGAGATAAAGTCTTCTTCTGGTTACATCCCTGGCTTTATTATACTCTTTCCAGACAGCAAGGAATTTACTGGCATCTCCTCGGGCTCGATTAACTCTATTCACTGCGTATCCTTCCGCCTGGCTAATCGTTTTTTCTGCTTCTCCTTTTGCTCTGGGAATAACCCTATTATACTCCTGCTCGGCTTGATTAATAGTTGTCTCCTTATCCTGTTTTGCCACATTAACCTCATTAAAGGAAGACTTCACTGCATTAGGCGGATTAACATCCTTCAGCTTAACCGTGGTTATCTGGACTCCTGTCTGGTAGGTGTCTAGAATTTGCTGAAGTTTTTTCTGCATCTCCAGTCCAACCTCTATTCGTCCCACTGTCAAGACTTCATCCACACTTCTGTCTCCCACTATCTGGCGCATAGTTGACTCAGAAATATCTCGAATCGTATCCTCTACATCCTTCACTTCAAAAAGATAATCAATAGGGTTTTCAATCTTATACTGAACGATCCATTCTACCACCGCCACATTTAGATCGCCGGTTAACATCAAATTCTCTTCCTCAAAGCCACCCGGAGCATAGATAGTCTTCACTCCCGCCTGTAAAGTCCTGAAACCAAATTCCTCCTTGAAAATATGCTTTACTTTAACTTTGGTTACCGACTCCGCAAAAGGCAATTTAAGGTGCAAGCCAGGTTCTGTAGTTCGTACATATCTACTCCATCTTTTAATCACCCCCACTTCTTCGGGCCCAATGGAGTAAAAAGTAGCGACCAGAATGATTATGAGGATGATTCCTACAACTCCCCAGCCAATCCACTTCCCGGGTATGGACTCGGGAAAATTAACTCCTTTTCCCTCTTCATCATAAGCCATTTTTACCTCCTTTTTGATTCGTATCTCGTATCTAGTGCCCCCTCACCTGAAAAAGCACATCGTGCTTTTTCTCTCTCTCCCTCTTTTCGTTTAGTTCGCTGGTTTCGTTATTTTCGTTGGTAACTCCTCAAATTCTTTTATCTTCACCTAACGAAATTAACGACATTTGGAACACGCAAGACGCATCACGAACAACGAGCATCGGGATACGAGACTAGTCAACCCAGTATATCATATCCAAAAACAAATGCAAGCACGGCGCGTTCATCGGCCTATATCGGCGGCATGCATATGCTTGGCAGCTCTTATAAAGTAGACTACACCGGTGAGGATGGCATGAACCATCATGGCAAATAGGGAATATACGGGTAGGCCAAGAATCACACCGATAAAGATGTAGATAGTGTAGATATTTCTTCTTCCGTCAAAGCGTCTAAAAGCCCGGTCAAAAGGAGCATAATCTGCCAGGGGAGTCTTCATAACGGCTCGAAATTGCATGGAGCAGTGTCGGTTAAAGGCATCAAAAAGAATCATTATCAGGCAGAGCTTGAGAGGTAAGAAAGATTTGGTAAGCATGAAAATGGCCCAGGAAAAGGCTATATACCAGGACACTTCATAAAGAGTGTCTAAGGAATGCTCAAGATTTCCCACCTTGGTAAACATACCCTTGGCTCGTGCCTGTTTACCATCCAGTCCATCCATAATATTTACGAGGAAGGTAAGAAGGGAAGCAGCCAGAAGATAGCCCTTTAAGAAAAGAAAAGTTATGAAAAAAGCAAGCACATTGGTAAGTATGGTTAGTTGATTAGGAGTGAGAGGTAGCTCAGAAAGATACCAGGTAATCTTATTTTCTATGGGTCTGTGAACATACCAGGCCATAACATCAAGAGTTTTTTTCTGGGTTTCTCCGATAAGCTTTTTCTTGGCTACTTTTAGATCCTCTTCTGAGGCTATACGGTACCAGAAAGGTTTGACAACTCTACGCAGTTCCAAATCATAAGAGGCGGTTTGAGAGATATCCAGACAGTCAGCCTGAGTGCGCCTGGGTAGATCATTGAAAAGGGTAAACCATTCAGCTTTCTCTGTATTTCTGGGTCCAGGGAGTTGATTCTTTTTTCCGGAGTTCTGATTCTCTTCCTCCAGCAACTTATCTCTTAATTTAAGTAGAACCCTCTTGCGGCAAACCCCCATTCCGGTATAAACTTTGTTCCAGTTATCTAAATCATTGCCTATGCGCTCGACTTTTCCATCTCTAGAGAAAACTTTAGGAGAGTGAGTAAGGCAACTGCCTTCTGGTTGGCTGTCGCAGCAAAGGGTAGTTTTTTTGCATTGCAAGAGAACTCTAAGGAGGTTGAGCTCAAAGACACAATGGCTATCAATGAGCAAGAAGAAATCATCTTTCATCTCTTTTTGGAGAGAAGAGATTGCCCGGCTCCACTTCTCTTTTTCCACAAACTTCAACCTCATCCCCAGATTTTTGAGATTTTTTATTTCCCTTTTTATCTGGGGATTGTCCTCCTTGAGGAGAACCATGACCTCTCTTATCTCCACTGCTCTTAGAAGATATAGAGTTCTCTTTAACAAGGGAAGGCCGCAGAGTTTGAGAAAAGCCCTTGGCTGTGATTTCTTAGGTTTAGAAACCGGCCCCGCACCGATAATTATCGCCCTCATTTCCCTTCATTCCCTTTTTTTCAAAAGCTTTCTTGCTTTGGCTATGTCCTGGTGGGTGTCCACATCTAACCAGAATCCACCACATATGTCAAAAACTTTAGCAGAGAATCTTTTGGCAAATCTCTTCTTAGCATCATCCCATTCCTCTTTACCTTCTTCTACTGTCTCCCTCAATACAGGAAAAATCTTTCTTGAACAGAGGAACAGTCCGCAATCAAGAGCATTATATGGAGCTAGACCCTTACCTATTCCTTTAATTCTACCATCTTCAATAAGAACTCTGGTAGCATCTTTGGGATCAGCGAACCTTGGGCGAGAATCCACCACACAGACAAGGTCGCCCTGGCAGGATAAAAGACCCAAGAAAAGTTTCGCCTCATAGATGTGATCAACCATACTCAGAAGAAAGCGCTCTTTGAGGTAATCCTCGGCACAAAGAATAGAAACCCCATTGCCCCGATAAAATTGAAGATTTTCCACCCAGGTAATCTGACAATTTTGAGTAAATTCTTTGTTTTTGAGATGATTTTTAACCTTCTGCGCCTCATATCCCACCACGATGACAATTTCTCTTATATTTAGGCTGGTAAAGGTAAGAATTGTTCTTTCCAGAAGCGAAGAGCCGGCTATTTTAATTAAAGGCTTGGGAATG
The DNA here is from genome assembly GCA_030602435.1 of Clostridia bacterium. GTDB lineage: Bacteria > Aerophobota > Aerophobia > Aerophobales > AE-B3A > JAUWRC01. The sequence continues at coordinate 4,498 of JAUVZS010000002.1, read as the reverse complement.
GCTAGTTTTGTTCTTGTTCCCTTGCCGGCGGCTAAAATTACCGCCTTCATCTTTCAATCTTTCCAGAAATGAAGTCCTCTACCATTTTCTTTGCTTCTGAGTCTGAATATTGAATGGGAGGATGTTTCATAGTATAGGCAGAGATAGAAGTTAGTGCTCCGCTCGTACCTCTATCTAAGGCAACCTTGCAGCATCTGATAGCGTCTATAGCTACACCGGCACTGTTAGGTGAATCCTGGACACTGAGCCTGAGTTCAAGATCAAGAGGTGCATCGCCAAATTTTCTTCCCTCCATTCGGATAAAACAGACCTTGTTGTCATTTTGCCAGGGAACATAGTCACTGGGTCCGATGTGAATATTTTCAGGGGGAAGTGGTTCATTCAATTGAGACTGCACGGCTTCTGTTTTAGAAGTCTTTTTGGAAGAAAGCCTTTCTCTGGCAACCATATTTAAGAAATCGGTATTTCCCCCTGTATTAAGCTGATAGGTGCGATCTAATTTTACTCCTCGGTCAGCAAATAATTTTGCCAGAACACGGTGAGTAATGGTAGCGCCCAACTGCGCTTTTATATCGTCACCTACAATAGGAAGTCCTCTCTCCTCAAATTTTCTTGCCCATTTCTTATCAGAGACGATGAATGCAGGTATGCAGTTTATAAAAGCTACTCCTGCATCCAGGGCTGCTTGAGCATAAAACCTGCTTCCTTCCTCTGAACCTACCGGTAGGTAGTTGACCAAAATCTCGGCTCCGCTTTTCTTTAATTCCTCGACAACTTCACTAGGAGCCTCCTCTGCTTGACGAAAGGCTCTCTCTTCTGAATATTCTTTCATATGTCCAGCCACTCCATCTAACACCTGGCCCATTTTCACCGTTACCCCACAGTGAGGAACATCTGGACAGAATACCATTGTACAATTTGGCTTAGCAAAAATAGCCTCGCTTAAATCCCGACCTACTTTTCTTCGGTCAATATCAAATGCAGCCACTGCTTTGATGTCACTCAATTTGTAACCGTCGATCTCAGAGTGCATCAATCCAATCACTTCTTTTTTGTCTTTGTAGTATTCTATACCTTGAATCAGAGAACTGGCACAATTTCCTACTCCGACAATAGCAATTCGTATTTCACTCATTCTTACCTCCAATGAAAATTTTTGACTTATTTGGGACTATGAACTTATCCGCAACTAGGAGAGAGTTCCTTCTTTGAATTTCGAGAATAAAATAAAATGAAGGGTGGGGGTTTATCGTAAGGGCAAGTTTGTTCTCTAAAAATTTCCCATTTTCTCATTATATCATAACCTAACCTTTCAAATTCTTGCTAGTGACATACGTCACTATAAATATTATGACCATGATACTAATGTAACATTAATGTAACTATATTATCAAAACTACGAATTGTCAAGTAACGGGGGTAAATCCCTTTTCTCAGAGGTTCTCTTAACGCTTCTCTCTTGACTTTTGCCAACCTGTGAAATAGAATAAAACCAGTTTAATTAAAAGGTGAAAAAATGAATCTTAAAGAAGAGATTCTGAAAATAGCTAAAGAAGCTAAATTTGCCAGTCAAGAGCTAGCTAATCTATCTTCTATAGTAAAGGATGAGGTTTTATTAAGAATGGCTGAGCTCATCAAAATAAATAAAGAAAAGATAAAAGAAGAAAATAGCAAAGATGTAGCCCTGGCTAAAGAGAAAGGATTGTCAAAAGCCTTAATAGATAGGTTAACTTTAAATGATGAACGAATCACTGGGATGCGGCATACTCTGGAAGAGATAGCCAGGATGGAAGACCCCATAGGAAAAATAGAGAGCATGCAAAAAAGACCCAATGGACTCCAAATTGGCAAGGTAGTTGTTCCCTTAGGGGTGATTGGTATTATCTATGAGGCACGGCCCAATGTCACTGTGGATGCGGCTGGACTTTGCCTGAAGGCGGGCAACGCTACTATCTTGCGAGGAGGTTCAGAAGCTATTTATTCTAACATTATTTTGGCTGACCTTTTAAGAGAAGCTATACAAAAGGCAGGACTGCCCTCAGGATCTATTCAACTGATAAAAACTACTGACAGAGAAGCAGTGATGGAAATGCTCAAATTGGATGAGTATATTGATGTAATTATTCCTCGCGGGGGAGAGAGTTTGATTCGAGCAGTTACAGAAAATTCTACTATCCCTGTAATTAAGCACTATAAAGGTATTTGCCATACCTATGTCGACGAAGAGGCAGACTTAGAAATGGCTGAGAGAATCTGTTTTAACGCTAAGGTGCAGCGGCCGGGGGTTTGTAATGCCATGGAGACTCTCCTCGTAAATGAAAAGATTGCTGGCCAGTTCCTGCCTCGGATGATTAAAAAATTCCAGAAGATAGGGGTAGAAATTCGAGGAGATAGAAAAACTTCTCAAATTGTAGAAGGAATCAAAAAGGCTTCTGAGGAAGACTGGAGAACTGAGTATCTGGATCTTATCCTCTCTGTAAAAGTGGTAAAAGGAATTGAAGAAGCTATCAACCACATTAACTCTTATGGCTCTGGCCACTCTGATGCTATAATTACCAATAATTACTCAAGAGCAAGAAAATTCTTACAAGAAGTGGACTCAGCGGCTGTTTATGTTAATGCTTCTACCAGATTCACTGATGGAGGAGAGTTTGGACTGGGAGCAGAGATAGGAATCAGCACTCAGAAATTACATGCGCGCGGCCCCATGGGGGCAAACGAGCTAACCAGCACTAAGTTTATTATATTTGGAGACGGACAAATTAGAGAATGAGAATAATCAAAATAGATTCCATTCAGCCAGAAGATGAAAAAATTGAAGAAGCAATCACACTCCTTAAGAATGGTAAAATAGTAGCTTTCCCCACTGATACAGTCTATGGGTTAGGTGTTAATGCTGAGGACAAAGAGGCAACAGATAGATTATACGAAGTAAAAAAAAGGCCCAGAGATAAACCCTTTGTACTCTTTTTAGAAAAAAAGGAAGATTTTATACGATTTGCTGAAGTAATTCCTCTTTTTGCCCAAAAACTGGTAAATAAATTCTGGCCTGGCCCCTTAACTCTTCTCTTCAAAGCAAGCAAAACCTCTCCTTCTTCTCTGGTTAGCAAACAAGGAAAGATTGGAATGAGGTTTCCTTCTCATCCCGTCCCCCAGAACATAATGAAAAGAGGAAGACTTCTTCTAGCTGCCACCAGCGCTAACCTCTCTGGAAAAGCTAATCCCTTAACCCCTGAGGAAATAGAGAAAACCTTTGATAAAGAGATAGACCTACTTCTTGACGGCGGGGAAACTCTCTTTGGTGAAGAATCGAGTATTGTAGATGTTACTTCCTCACCCCCTTGCCTTGTCAGAGAAGGCTGGCTCTCTAAAAAACAGATAGAGGAAACATGGGCAAAGAAAAAAGACATTCTTTTCGTCTGCACGGGTAATACTTGCCGAAGTCCTGTAGCAGAAAGTATTTTAAAGAAAATATGGCCGGAAAGAGAGAGTGAAATAAAAATACATTCGGCCGGAACAGCTGCCTTGACTGGTGGCAGGCCAACCCCTTTAGCTATAAAAATGGTAAGAGAAAAAGGAGTGGATATAAACTTACACCGGAGTACCCCCTTGGATGAAGAAATGATAAAGGAAGCTGATTTAATCTTAGTGATGGGAGCCGGGCATAAAGAAGAAGTTCTAAATATCTCACCCCTTGCTGAAGGTAAGGTATTCCTGCTTAAAGATTTTGCCCTGGGAATAAAAGAAGAGATCCTTGATCCCATGGGAAGCTCTGAAGAAAGATACCAGAAATGTATCCGGGAAATCGAAAAAAGCATAAGAGGTCTAATATCTCGTATTACGTGATGCGTGGTGCGTATTGCGTAAAGAAAGAAGTAAAGAAGCAAGAAGCAGAAAAGCAAGAAATTACGAAATGAACGAGACAAATGAATCCCGCCCTTCCTGGGAAGAATATTTCATAGAGATTGCTCATTTAGTAGCCAGTCGCTCTACCTGCTTAAGACGAAAGGTAGGAGCTATCTTAGTTAAAGACAAAAGGATTCTTTCCACCGGCTACAATGGTGCCCCGAGAAATTTAGCTCATTGTGGGGAGGTAGGGTGTTTGCGAAATAAACTAAAAATTCCATCCGGACAAAGACAGGAAATTTGCCGCGGTCTTCACGCAGAACAGAATGCTATAATCCAGGCCGCCTTATATGGAACAAGCGTTAAAGGAGCGATTCTTTATTGCACAACTCAGCCTTGTATAACTTGCAGCAAGATGCTCATAAACGCAGGAATAAAAAAGATTATCTTCCAGGGTAAGTATCCGGATCCCCTGGCTCGAGAAATACTAGAAGAAGCAGGAATCGAGTTGCGGGTCATAAGATAAAAGTAGCGGTGCCATTCATCAAACAAAAGAAGATAATTAGTGGATTAGTAATTAGAGATTAGCATGAGGAACGTAGGATTGAGGAAAAAGAGGCTGGTGTTACTAATTAACTAATCTCTAGTCAAC
>JAUVZS010000011.1:0-12187 GCA_030602435.1 Clostridia bacterium | reverse complement strand
AGAACAATACCTTCCTGTTCTTTAAAAAACAGCGTATAGCGCTTAGCGGATAACGTATAGTGTTAATTAATTAGTGATTAGCAATTGGTTGATTCTCCCTCACCCCTACCCCTCTTTTTCGTTTAGTTCGTTAGTTTCGTTATTTTCGTTTAGTTCGCTTGAATCTAAACTCCTCAAATTTTCTTATCTTCACCCAACGATATTAACGAACCTAACGGAATTAACGACATTAACCAACCTAACGATATTAACGACCCTAACAATATTAACAATATTAACGATATTAACATTTGGAACACGCAATACGATATACGATTTTATTCTATTACTCTTGGCACCTGAAATTGGGTTCGTCTTTGTTGAGGAGCATTACGCAGGACTTCCTCCACTGGTAAGGAATCCTTTTGCTTATCTTCCCTGAAGGCGTTCTTTAAGGTAAAAACGTGAGAGGTGGGAGCCACAGAGCGGGTATTTACCTCTTTTAGTTTATCCACGTAGGCCAGGATCTCTCCCAGTTGCCGGCTAAATTTTTCTTCCTCTTCTTTGCTTAGTTCTAACCGTGCTAAATGAGCAATATACCTAACCTCTTCCCTATTAATCTTTTTTTTCATATCTGTACCTCGTTGTTCATATTAGGTTATTTCCTCTCCCCTTGGGGGAGAGGAAATTTTTTCCGGTTTACCATTCACTATTCACGAAATACCATTCACGAAAAAGGGTGATTTAAATATTCCTTTTTCCGTGATTATGCCGGTGATATATTTAGCCGGAGTTATATCAAAAGCGGGATTATAGACTTTAATTCCTGTAGGAGCTATTCTTTTTCCTAATCCTTTCGTTACCTCAGCCGGATCTCTTTGTTCAATAGGTATAGCCTTCCCACTCGGTAAAGATAGATCAATACTTGAAAAGGGGCAAGCTACATAGAAGGGGATATCGTTTTCTTTGGCTAATACAGCCAGAGTGTAAGTACCTATCTTATTAGCTGTATCACCATTAACAGCTACTCTATCTGCTCCCACCAGAACTTTATCAATCTTTTTTTCCCGCATTACCTCACCAGCCATATTATCACAAATTAAGATAGTTTCAATTCCTTCCTGCAGCAGCTCCCAGGTAGTTAATCTTGCTCCTTGAAGAAGAGGACGAGTTTCATCCACATATACTTTAATCCTTTTCCCTTCCTCTTTTGCCTTATAGATAATTCCTAGAGCGGTTCCATAATCAGCAGTGGCCAGGGCTCCTGCATTACAATGGGTGAGTATTGTTTCTCCATCCTCGAGAAGAGAAGCTCCAATCTTTCCTATACGGCGATTACATATTTTATCCTCTTCCATAATCTTAAATGCCTCTTTTTTCAGAATGGTTTTAATCTCCTCTATTTTTTTATTCTTGTTCTTTTCAACACACTCCTTCATCCGCTTCAGAGACCAGAAGAGATTAACTGCCGTGGGTCGAGAGGAACCCAAATAATTTATTAGGGTTTCTATCTCCTTTTTAAAGTCGGCATAATCACGAGCAGAGGAATTTTGTGTTCCCAGAACTACTCCAAAAGCCCCAGCAATTCCCAGAGCAGGTGCTCCCCTAACTTTAAGAGAAGAGATGGCTTCTCTTAAAGTTTCTACATCTTTGCAATAAATATACTCTAGTTTTTGAGGGAGCTGGGTCTGATCAATAATCTTAACTTGCCCATTTACCCATTCTATTGTATTAATCAAAATAGCCTCCTAGCTCATTACTTATACTAACAAACTCTTTCACCTTCAGGTCTTCTGCTCTTTTTTTCCACTCTACCCCTGCCCGAGCTAATTTTTTCTTGAGGAGTTCTTTATCAATTCCCAATTTCATACTAAGAGCATTGCCCAACATCTTGCGCCGCGAGGAAAAAGCTGCTTTAACTATTGAGAAGAAATTACTCTCATTTTTTGCTTGATATCTTTTTCTTCTTTCTATTTTAAGTAAACTCGATCCCACTCTGGGTATAGGAATAAAAGCTTGAGGAGGAACGTCGATTATCTTGTTAACTCTAGCATAGTAGTTCGCCAGTACCGTCAATACACCTCTTTTTTTGTGACCGGGTCTAGAGAGCAGCCTCTCTGCTACCTCCCTTTGCACCATTACTACCATAAACTTAATCCATTTCTTTTTAACCAAGTCTAACAAGAGAGGAGAGGCTATTTGATAAGGTAGGTTTCCTACTACCTTATCAGACTGAAGCTGATTAAACTTCTCCTTAGAAGAAATTTGAGTTATATCCTCACAAAAAATCCTCAGATTAGCATATTTCTTAAGTTCTCCTTCTAAAATCTCACATAGCTTTCTATCAATCTCTATTCCCGTTACCTTTTTTGCCTTTTGAGCAAGTTTTTCTGTTAAAATTCCTGTCCCCGCTCCTATTTCCAGAACTGTATCTTGTTTGTCTAGCTTTAAACTCTCTATTATCCTGTCAACAATCTGGGGATCAATAAGAAAATTTTGCCCTAGCTTTTTTTGGGGAGTAAAATTATACTTATACCAAAGGTACTCCGTTCTTTCTTTAAGTTCTGCCAAATCTTTTTGCTCCTCCCTCACTAAATCCGGGGAAAAAGTGGTGGTTCTTGTCTTACCTTAATTCCTGGTTTTAACTGTCCCCAAACTGTAGCCTTATCTAGGAAGTGATTCTCTATATTTTCCTCAATGCCTAACTGAGTCCATATTTTCTGGGCAGAAGTAGGTGTAAAGGGAAAAAGTAGAAGGGCAAGTATACGCAGGGTCTCTAGTAGGTTGTATAAGACAGTATGGAGTTCTTTTTGTCTATTCTCTTTTTTTGCTAATTGCCAGGGAGCACGCCTATCTATGTAGAGATTGGCTAACTTCACTATTTCCCAAATGCTAGATAAAGCTTCTGAGAAGGAAAGGATATTCATAGCCTGCTCTAGTCGAAGAAGGATTTCTTGGATCTTCTCTTTTAAAATATTCTTTTCTTCAGAAGGACGAGGTACTTTTCCCTGGCAATATCTTGCTACCAGAGGGATGGTTCTATTGAGTAGATTTCCCAGGTCGTTAGCCAGGTCACTATTTACACGCTTTATGAAAAGGGAAGGAGAGAAATTAGCATCTCCTCCAAAGGGAACCTCCCGCAAAAGAAAATAGCGCAGGCGATCCGCTCCGTACTCTTTTACCATTTCTTCAGGATCTACCACGATTCCCTTGGATTTAGACATCCTTTCTCCCTTTATCTTCCAGAATCCATGGACAAAGACCATTCGAGGGAGTTCTATTCCCAGAGCCATTAAAAGGGCGGGCCAGATTACAGCGTGAAATCTTAAAATATCTTTTCCAATGAGGTGAACATCGGCTGGCCAAAAAGAAGAAATTTTCTCCTCGTCCAGGCCATAGCCCAGGGCGGAGATGTAATTGAAAAGAGCGTCAATCCATACGTAGATAGAATGATTTTTATTTACAGGACAGGGTATACCCCAATCCAATCTTAATCTGGTAACACAGGTATCTTTTAATCCTCTTTTAATGAACTCTACTGCTTCATTTTTTCTACTAGAAGGAAGAACGAATCGAGGATGGTCTTTAAAATATTCCAGAAGAGGTTTTTCATATCGGGAGAGTCTGAAAAAGTAACTTTCTTCTTCTATCTTTTTTACTTCTCGGTCACATTCTGGACAGAGCCCTCCTTCTTTTAACTGCGATTCCAGCCAGAAACTCTCGCAGGGAATACAGTACCAACCTTTGTAAGTCCCCTTGTAAATATCACCCTGTTCGTATAATCTTTTAAATATCTTGCTTACTATCTTAGTATGTCGGAGTTCAGTGGTGCGAATGAAGTCATCATAAGAGATCCCCAGTTTTTTCCAGAGATTTTGAAAACAGGTTACCATTTTATCGACAAGCTGGGCGGGAGTAATATTTTTTTCTTTTGCTGCCTGGGCAATTTTATTTCCATGCTCGTCCGTTCCGGTAAGAAAGAAAACTTCGTATCCCTTTAGTCGCTTATATCTTGCCATGGCGTCAGCAGCTACAGCTTCATAGGCATGTCCCAGATGAGGGGCATCATTAACATAAGAAATAGCGGTAGTTACATAAAATTTCTTTTTCAAATTGTCCTTCCTCGCTGTCTATCCTATCATAAGCCAGTCCTGTGTCAAGGAAGTAGTGTTCTTCTTGAGGTATAGGAATTTATACGTGTACCGAGGCACATTTCTCTGCAGCGACTTTCGGGACATGCTTGCCGTCGAAGACGGGAAGAGGGTTCCTGCGGAGCAAGGAGAAATAGTGCCGAGGTATTTCTTGACTTTTTCTCTTGTCATAGCTATAAAAGAGTTAAACTTTGAGGAAGATAAACCATGGGAACAGAGAATATATTCACTCTGATGTATCCGGCCAGGATTATCTTTGGACGAGGTGTAATTGAGCGATTAGCTGAGGAAATTCTTTCTTTGGGGAAGAAAGCTTTGTTGGTCACTGGTTGCTCGGCTATGCGAAAAAGCGGAGTTTTGGATAGAGTTGGTGTTATTATGAAATCGGCAGGAGTTGAATTTTTTCTCTTTGATGGAGTTGAATCCGATCCATCCCTGGAAACAGTTAATGAAGGAATCGAGTTTATACAAAGGGAGAGATGCGATGTGGTAATCGGTCTTGGTGGAGGAAGTGCCATAGATGTAGCCAAGGCTATTGCTTCCATAGTCAAACAGCCGGGAACAGTCTGGGAGTATCATAGAGGCAAAAAGATTGAGAAAGAAGGACTGCCCTTTATAGCTGTTTCTACTACTGCAGGGACAGGCGCAGAGATTACCAATAACTCTGTCCTTATGGATAGAGAAAAACTAGTTAAAAAGAGTATTCGAAGCCCCCATATGATAGCCAAGGTTGCTCTGGTTGATCCAGAACTAACTCTTTCTATTCCTCCCCGAATCACGGCCTATACAGGCATGGACGCCTTTGTTCAAGCTCTGGAATCTTATGTTACCAAAACATCCAATCCTATCACGGATACTTTAGCTCTTCAAGCTATAGAGGTTATTTTTTATAATTTACCGGAAACTGTCCAGGAGGGAAGAAATATTGAAGTTCGTGAGAAAATGGCTCTGGGGAGTCTACTCTCGGCGATGGCTTTCTCCAACTCTGGCCTGGGAGCTGTTCATGGGTTAGCTCATCCCATTGGGGCACACTTTGGTGTTCCTCATGGGCTAGCTTGTGCTGTTCTTCTGCCTCATGTGGTAGGTTTTAATCTAAAAGTGAGGTATGAGAAATTTAGCCAGATAGCAGAAAAAATTGGGGTTGAGAAGACAGAGAATCTACCCTGTATTATGAAAAAATTCCTGCAACAAATCGGCATTCCTCTTGATTTTAGAGATTATGAGATTACCGAGACTGATTTTTCCACCATCATTGCTGAATCCAGAAGTAGCAGCATGAGCAAGAATCCGAGGCAGGCCAGTGATGAAGATTTAAGGGAGATTTTAAGGAGAGTAATTTAACCTTCTTCCTCCAGTTTTCGCCCACAATAAGGACAGAATGAAGCCTTTTCCTGATAAAGATTACCGCAATAAGGACATACGTAAGATCCCTTTGATGATACGTAAGGTCTCTTTGATGATATGATAGATCCGGCTGGTTTTGACCTTAGAATAAAGTAAAGGGGCAAAAATATAATCAGCATAAGCCAGACCCCTAAAAACCAGGCTATAACTGCGCCTTTACTGTAGCCTTTCTTGCTTGCGTCGGAGGCTACCCACCAGGCGATAAGCAAAGGAATGATGATAGCTATCCAGAACATTTTTTTTCCTCTTCGCTAAGATAGCAAGAATTTTAAGAGAAGTCAAATCAAACACAAAAACAGAAAGCCGAACCGCTTGGCACTTGACAAAATTTTATAATATGATAAACTTGATGTCAATGACATTATTGATATCAATAATGTCATTGACACTTATTACAATTATGATAAGTTAAAAGGGTAATTTACTATAGGGCCATTCGTTCCTATGGTAAAGATGATGGCATGGATGATTCGCGAAACAATAGAAGAAATTTACAACGGGATGCCTGAGTCTGAGCTAGTAGATACTCAGTTTCTAAAAGTTATGGCTGAAACTATTTATTATAAGAGGACAGAGGCGTAGAAATGGAAAAGGCAGACGTCAACGATTTTCAAATTTCGTCTTACTTTAATCTTAGAGACTTCTGTAGTCCTGATACGTTTGAACTCAAGGTTTCCAGAAAAATAGTTGAGATTTGTGAGAAACTTAGAGAATGTGGGCCTCTTCGTGTTGTTTCAGCTTATAGGAACCCTGAATATAATAAGAAAGTGGGAGGGGCAGAGAATTCTTATCATCTACAAGGCAAAGCAGTTCATCTTAAACCAACTGCCTTTATTTCCAATGTGGACCTTTTCAAGTTAGCCAGTCAGATTCCTGAAGTAGGAGGTTTGGGGTTATACGAAAGTAAGATTATCCATATAGACCTTCGGCCGAATAGAGCCTACTGGGTCAAGGCTCTTAACGATGGCTACAGATATTTACCGAGTTTAGAGGAAGCACTTGAGTGCTATGAGCAGCTTATCTCGTCCTCAAACCGTAAATCCACACCCTCCTTAACTCGTATCTAGTATTTCGTGAATCGTATCTCGTTTCCGTCGCTCTCACTACAGAGAGACGAAGTGAGATTCCTTGCCTGTCATTACGATTATTATAATTATCCTTTTTCCTCTTAGTTTTACACTACTCTTCCTTCTTTTTAGTCTTATACCAGATAGGCACTTGTTTACGCTTGTGCACTATTCTTCTTCGACCCAGCCTAGTCCTCTATGCTATATTAATTTTCTCATGTGTAGAGAATTGGGGGCTGTCGGAATTTGATTTATTTAAATTTCCATGGGATTTACCCAAAACAGAAATGAGGTAATAAAGAAACAATGTCTCAATATGGAGAAAGACACCTATCTAATCGAAAGCGGGTCGGCTATCGCCGTAAATCGACTAAAATCCTCAAACATAAACGAAGAAAGGGAAGAAAGTAGATGATGGAAGGCTTGGGTCGGCTTCAACTCCCACTTATCTTCTCCTCACTTCTTTTCTTACGATATACGATGTACGATATACTATATACGAGTTTGGTGCCGGAGGTGGGAGTTGAACCCACACGGGGGGTGAGCCCCACTGGATTTTGAGTCCAGCGCGTCTGCCAATTCCGCCACTCCGGCAATGTGCGATGAATCGCACCGCTACCATTCACTATTCACTAAATACTATTCACTACTTCAGTTCTTCTAGCCTTTTTTTTAACCTCTCTGAGGTTTGAATAAGGGTTTTTTTCTTCTCTTTTTCCTTCTCTACAATTTTGGAAGGAGCCCTCTTGAAGAAATTAGCATTAGAGAGTTTCTTTTTTGAGGTAGAGAGGTCTTTATCCAGTTTTTCTAAATTTGCCCTTAATCTCTTTTTTTCCTTGTCTAAATCTATCAAACCTTTAAGAGAGATAAATATCTCCACATCCTCTACCAAAGAGGAAGTGGAGAGAGCTGGTTTAGTTATATCTTTATCTATGGCCAGCTTTTTAGCTTTTACCAAGTTAGTAATTTCAGGTTTATTTTCTTTTAAAATGTCGAGGTTCTTTTCATTAGAGGTTCTGAGCCATAAATCTATTTTTTTAGAGGGAGGAATCATCATTTCGGATCTAACAGTGCGTACTTCTTGAATGAGCTTTATTAAGAGATTCATTTCTTCCTCTGCTTTCCCCCTCACCCCTTTCCTCTCCCCTGTGGGGAGAGGAAAAAAGTAGCCTGTCCCTATTTTCTCTGGCCAGGCGGAGAGCATAATACTTTCACCAGCTTCGGGCAGACGTTGATAAATCTCCTCAGTAATAAAAGGCATAAAGGGATGGAGTAGTTTCAAAGTTCCTTTGAGGATATAATAAAGAATCCACTGGGCAGTGCAGCGGGAAGATGGACCTTCTTTTCCAGATAGACGTGGTTTTACCAGTTCTATATACCAGTCGCAGAATTCTCCCCAGATAAACTGATAGAGAGAGTGGGCGGCTTCTGAAAATTTGAAGTGTTCCAGATGAGAGGTTACTTCCTTAACCAGTGATGAATAGCGACTCAAGATCCATTTATCGGATAATCTTACTGATTTTAGGTCTTCTAATTTTTCTCGAGGCCTAAAGTCCTCCAGATTCATCAGTACAAATCGGGAAGCATTCCAAATTTTATTGGCAAAATTACGATATCCCCGCACTCTATCTTTAGAGAAAGGAAGATAGGGGGAATCTGACTGAGGAGAAACAAGAGAAAATCTGAGGGCATCTGTTCCATAATCTTCCATTATTTTTAGAGGATCTATGACGTTACCTTTAGATTTGCTCATCTTTTGTCTCTTTTCATCACCAATTAAGGGATGAATATAGACCTTATAAAAGGGAACTTTCCCTGTACATTTAAATCCCATCATAATCATACGCGCTACCCAGAAGAAGAGAATCTCCCATGCTGTGCAGAGGACAGAGGTAGGATAGAATTTTTCCAGTTTCTCTCCTCCTTTAGGCCAACCCAGGGTGGTAAAGGGCCAAAGACTAGAGGAAAACCAGGTGTCTAAAACATCTTTGTCCTGTTTGAGTTCTATCTTGCCACAGGCAGAACAACTTCCGGGTGTCTCTTCGGCTACGGTAGGCTCCCCACAATCCTCACAATACCAGACTGGTAGTTGATGGCCCCACCAAATCTGACGGGAGATACACCAATCGTGAATATTCTCTAGCCACCCCAGATAATTCTTCTTCCAGTGAGGGGGAACAAACTCTACTTGTTTTTCCTTGACCAGTCTTATAGCTTCTCTAGCTAAGTCTTTCATCCGCACAAACCACTGTCGGGAAAGATAAGGCTCAACAGGAGTTTGGCAGCGATAGCAGGAGCCTATGCGGTAGGTATAGTCCTCCACTTTCTCCAAGTAGCCCTGCTGCTTTAAGTCAGCTAATAGTTTTCTTCGACACTCATATCTATCTAGACCTTGATAAATGCCTCCCTTTTCATTTATGGTTCCATCTTTATTTAAAACGTTAATAAAGGTAAGGTTGTGTTTTTTACCCATCAAAAAATCATTGGGGTCATGGGCAGGAGTAACTTTAAGAGCGCCGGTTCCGAATTCTGGATCCACATACTCATCAAGAATAAGAGGGAGTTCTCGTCCGACAAGAGGCAAAATCAAATATTTTTTTCCTAATTTTTTAAATCGCTCATCTCCTGGATTTACTGCTACGGCTGTATCTCCCAGCATAGTCTCTGGACGAGTGGTAGCCACTACCAGGTAATCTTTTCCTTCTTTTTTCTTTTCCTTAAAAGAATACCTTATAAAATAGAGTTTTCCTTTTATCTCTTCGTATTCTACCTCGATATCGGATAGGGCTGTCTCACAGCGAGGGCACCAGTTGATGATGTAATCTCCCCTGTAAATATAACCTTCTTTATAAAGTTGGACAAAAACTTTTCTTACGGCTGCAGAATGTTCTTTATCCATGGTAAAGGATTTATCTTTCCAGCTGCAAGAGGCTCCAAGACCCCTCAATTGAGAAAAAATTCTCTCTCCGTATTTTTCTTTCCATTGCCAGACTCGCTCCAGGAATTTTTCTCTTCCTAATTTCTGCCGACTTAACCCTTCTTTAGCCAAACCTTTTTCTACTACATTCTGAGTGGCAATTCCAGCATGGTCAGTTCCCGGAAGCCACAGTGTCTCATAACCTTGCATGCGTTTAAAACGGGTAAGAATATCCTGCAGAGTAAGGTCAAAAGCATGCCCCATGTGAAGACTTCCGGTGATGTTTGGAGGAGGCATAACTATAGAGAAGGTGGCTTTTCTCCTGCTTGGTTGAGGAGAAAAATAACCTCTTTTTTCCCACCAGTCTGTCCACTTTTTTTCTATATCTTGAGGTTGGTATCGTTTCTTCATTCTGAATATAGCTCGGTGACCCCTGCCCATAAGGGCGGGGATGAGAGTTATCCTTCTTTTTTGACATTCTCAGGCGGAGTAGTTTATCTTTAATCCTGCCTCTACTACAGTGTAATCTCTTCTATTCTTTTCACAAATTCTTCTGCTTTGCTAAGCCATTTTTCTACATCTTCTTTCTTAAACTCAACATAATCAGCATAATCTCCCTCTTGCCTATTATTGAACATTTCAAAATAGAACTTTCCCCGATTTTTTTCTACCGCACCTTTATTTACAAATTCTTTGTTGAAAAGTGCACGTACGCCGCTGTGTTTAGAGGAAGACAGTCCTTTTGATATCAATAATCCGTTAACAGCATAAAACATAGCATAATAAATTCTATTTACGGTAGAGTTCAGGGTAGCATCTTTAAAGTATTTTTGGGCGTCTAATAAGGTGTTCCTGGCTCTTTCTAATCTATATTTTACTAGATTTTTAAATTCCTGTTTCACAATAGAACTCCTTCTTTATCTATATTCCAGTGAAGTGGCATTGTTCTTGCTAAAAGGGAATTCCAAAACCCTCTATTTTTAACAATAATACTGAAAACTACATCATATTTGAGTTCTATATCATAAGCAATATCTATTATCTTCTCCTTTAGTTTGCTATTTATTTCACGATCAAGCAATATTAATAAATCTATATCTGAAAGCTCTTTATCGTCCCCCCTTGCCTTAGAGCCGTATAATATTATCCCAACATCAGGAAATTCTTCCTTTACTCTTTTCTTTAATTCAAAAATAGACTCGAGGTCTTTTCCGCCAATTCCTGTCTCAATTATTTTTTTCATTTTCTTATCTCAATAGCTGATAGATAGGTTATTATAACAGAAATTATGTGGACTGGCAAGAAAAACGAATATAGAAAATAGGGAAAATAGAGACAGGAGGGAAACTGCTTCCATTTCTTGACATTTGGCAATTTTTTGATAACTATGGTTTAGGTAAAATTTGAGTAGTCTATACTAAAAGAGCGAAGAAAGATATTTCCAAGCTCAAAGTTAACTAACCGATCAACCGATTAGATTAAAGGAAAGGAGAATGAAATAATGAGCCGTATTATTTTGACCGCTGAATTGATAGAGGAGGAAGAAGGTGGCTATACTGTCTACTGCCCTGAATTAGATATTTACACTCAGGGAGATGACGTAGAGGATGCTCTTAAAAATTTAAAGGAAGCTGCTGAACTTCATATAGAAGAAATCGGTATCGAAAATCTCAAATTGAAAAAGATTGAGCGCAAAACAATAGAAATGGTAATAAATGCCTAAATTACCGAGAATAACAGGAAAAGAACTAATTAGAGCGTTGCAAAAGGAAGGTTTTGAAGTAGCAAGACAGAAGGGAAGTCATGTCCAAGTGAGAAAATTTGTCAAAGATGAAAAAATAACATTCCCAGTGCCCATTCATACATCAAAAATTTTAAAACAAGGCACACTTAAAGGAATATTAAGAAAAGCTGGTATTTCTATTGACCATTTAAGCAACCTTCTCAAAAGATAATTAACCCAATGAGCCGCGTCACTAGTAGCGATAGTGCACTGTTCCTCCAGTAGTCTTTTACTAAATACGAAGTACGATGTACGAATTTGAAAGGAGGATTAATTTGCAGATACCTGTTACCATAGATAAAAGCCATATCATAACCATTGGAGAAAGGCTCTATGGAGAGAGTATCGAGCTCATTCGAGAACTTGTCAACAATGCCTACGATGCAGATGCCACCAGGGTAGATATTCAGATAGAGGAGGAGATAGCTCTTCTTTCTCATCCTGATACTCCACGTTTAGCCTACCAGCGTCAAAGCAAATTAATACGAGATGCCTTTGAAGCGGAAAAATCTTCTCATTAAAATGAGGAAGTACCTTTTTTATATAGTAGTAATAGCAAGTGTGGCCATTGTTCTTTTCTTTGGAATTCGTCTTTTCAGAGGGCAAGAAGAGAAACGCACTTATAAGGTTCGAAGAGAGAAGATGGTGCAGGTGCAGATTGCCTCACGAGGGGTTAAAGAGGAGAAGGTACTGCGTGCTATGCGGGCTGTTCCTCGCCATAGGTTTGTTTCAGAGGATTTTACAGGATCTGCTTATGAGGATAGACCCCTGCCCATAGGATACGGGCAGACCATCTCCCAACCTTACATCGTGGCTTTAATGACAGAGCTATTAAACGTTGATAAAGAAGACAAGGTTTTAGAAGTGGGAACAGGTTCGGGCTACC
>JAUVZS010000272.1:0-2684 GCA_030602435.1 Clostridia bacterium | reverse complement strand
TAAAGGAGAAGAACTTCCCTATAAACCTATTGTTCCTCAAGAAGAGAAAAGATACACTCCTTCTCAAATGGAAGCTTTAGCGGTTGGGGTATGACATTTTTATTTTGCAGAAAGTATGACATAATTACTTTGCATTGACATTGATAACTTTGATCCTTGACAACATTATAGTAGTCTTTCTTCATCTTTTATAATGTAAAATCCATGCTCTTTTAAAAATTCTCCTCTCTTCTTTTGTGCTCCTCTATACTGCCTTTTCTTCCTCGTATCTATGAAAACTTGCATAAACGCTTGCTTGATTATCACCAAAAGCACAACAAATAGGTACCTCATCTTCAGTAAAACCTATCATTTCTCCTGAATTTTTCAATTCTGGAAGTAAACTTTCCTCAATATTTAATCTCTCTATGACTTCATGGTTCCATTCTTTTTTTCTTACGTTAAATAACCCTGAACTGGCTGCATTGCTTGGGTCTGTATATAGATTTTTTCCCCTCAAAAGCTGAGCTGCTATCCAGTCGTGAATGCAGCACACTTTATAAGCATTTTCTGGAACCATTTTATATTTTTTCAACCAATATAAAGTAGCCCCCATATATCCTGACTGAATAACACAACCGCAATCATAAAATCTATCTTCACCCACTTTTCTTATGATTTCGGGTATCACTCCCCTCGCTCTTTCATCCTGCCAGGTTATAAGATTTGTAAGAGGCTTTAATTTTCTATCTACAATCAACATGCCATGCATTTATCCTGTTATACCAATTGCTGAAATATTATTAAATTTCTTTCTTACAATCTCTAGAAGAGTAAATACTATATTTTTGATGTACCTATATCTAAACCAACTGAATAACTCATAATAAATAATTACCTCTTTGATATCAATTTACAATTCCCCACAAACATTCACTTTCTCCCGGAGCTTTTTAAGGTCCCTAATTTGACATGCTCTCGGTCGCTCGAAGATTTGGTTAGAAAAGCTGGAAGGGAAAAATTCTCAGGTTAAGAAAGAGATTAACTCGGGTAGGCATTAATTTAAACACATTAATTTGCTTTCTCCCTCAACAAGCGCTGTCCAAGTGAGCCTCCAGGATGAAAGAGAGCATAATCTTTCCTGGAGAAACCCTTCAACTGTGACAAAGTAATAGCTAAGGCATCACCTAGGGCCAGCATAGCTGTAGAGCTGGTGCTAGGAGCTAGATCCAAAGGATCAGCCTCTTTAGATACTCCGGTAATCAAGGCAACGTCTGCTTTTCTGGCTAAAGTGCAGTTAAGGCGTCCCGTAATAGAGATAATTTTACAGCCAATTTTTTCCAGTATAGATAAAAGAGCCAGAACTTCAGCGGTTTCCCCACTCTGGGAAATGACCACTACCACATCTTTGTCAGTTACCATTCCTGAATCCCCATGGAGTCCTTCATCTGCATGAAGAAAAAAGGATGGAGTCCCAAGACTAGCTAAAGAAGCAGCCATTTTTTTACCTACATGGCCAGGTTTACCAATCCCGGCAATAACAACTTTCCCAGAACAATTCATAAGAATCTCTATAGCCTGGCAGAATTTTTCATTGAGTTGATTGCCTAATGCCAGGATGGCACGACCTTCATGTTCAAGAACTTGTCTGGCAAAACCCAATGCCCTTTCTTTATCCACTTTTTTTCTCACCTAAGTACTCCTTTCTTGCAGATCCTTACCTGTTCGAATAAACCCCAGGGCCATAAAACATATTCGTCTGTCCACTCATTACCCTCTGTTCTGAAGGACCTCGAATCGGTCCACGGCTCATCATATCCTGCTTTTCTATGAAGAGGTCCGAGCATATTTCTGGGACTGGCAACAACCTCTATTCCTATCACATTCTCACCATTTTTAAGTGCATTTGTAATCTCAAGACCGTCTGCATCCTGCCAGGGGATATGTCCCGCAAGTTCATCATTTACCCAGATAGATATTGTGATTGCCGACCAACGGCCGAGTTTTACAAAAAAGCGGTCACCTTCTCCTTTTTCTATATGGACTTTTTCCTTATATATCATACTCCCCGCATAGTGAGGATAACCCTGTGGTGTCCAGTCACCGAAATGGAGTTTCTCCGGCTCTTTTATTATACTTCTCGTTTGAATATCCACACCAAAGTTTCCCATAAGAAAGCAGTCCTCTACCTCCATCCTGTTTTTGTACCTACAGGAAAGGATAAGCTCGTTCACTCCCTCTCTCAGGGTGGGAAGGGAAATCTTATCAAAGCTTCTATCAAGATACCATCCCACCGGTTCTGAAGGAACCTGTTGGCCGTTCAGTTTGATATTGAAACTTTTTGCCTGCTCGAGCACAAGGTACACAGGATCTTTTGGAACATCCTCTACGGTGAAAAGAATTCTGAAAGAGACAGGTTTTTTATCATTTGGATGAGGCTTTTTACACCAAAGATACCTTTGGGGAAGCCCGTTTACATGGACAGACCTCATACCAAGCTTCTTCCTCACCTCCTTTTGTGTCTTCCAAATGGGCATTTCCTCTGACCAGCTCCCTTCGGAGAATCTGTAACGTGCTCTGTCCAGGACGAGAACATTGGGATCAGTTCGCTCAAATTCAGTATTAGGCCCTATAAAAGCAATACCTGAAGACTTCCACTCCTTTTTGGAAAAGAGCTTATCCTTATCAAGTGGTTGAGAAGTAGC
>JAUVZS010000064.1:0-6855 GCA_030602435.1 Clostridia bacterium | reverse complement strand
GGATGAGATTCCCTTACCCTGGCATATAGAGACTTATCATAATCCTAGTCTTTGTCTGGATTATCAACGCTTTATTTCTGACTCTTACCTCGGATACCAGCAATTACAGCTAGATATTCTTAGAAAAATCTCTCCTCGCTGGTTCATCACCCATAATTTCATGGGTCTATTCAATCAAATTAATTACTATGATTTAGCAAAAGGGCTGGATTTTGTTTCCTGGGATAATTATCCTTGCTACACTAACGAGTTCACTTCAGAAAAGATTGCCCTGGTTCATGATCACATGCGCAGTTTAAAAAAAAAGAACTTTTGGGTTATGGAAGCACAAAGTGGTCCCACAGGAGGCCAGTTAATCGGTCCTACTCCTCCTCCCGGCCAGATACGTCTATGGACTTATCAAGCCATTGCTCACGGAGCTGAGGGAATACTCTATTTTCGCTGGCGAACGTCTCTTTTTGGCCAAGAGGAGTACTGGCATGGTATTCTTGACCACGATGGCCTACCCAATCGAAAGTACGAAGAAATATCAAAGACAGGCAAAGAATTATTAAAGATAGGGTCCTTTTTAAATGGCTCTGAGACGGATTCTCAGGTAGCTATACTCTATTCCTATGATATTGACTGGGCTTTCCAAATTCAGCCCCACAATGAAAAATTTAATTACCAGGAACACCTTTTGAAATTTTACCAGCCTTTATGGAAGGCGGGTCTGGCAGTGGATATTGTAACTCCAGAGGACGACCTTTCCAAATACAGGTTAGTTATTGCTCCTAATTTACTTTTGATTAATAAAGGAATTATCGATAACTTAACTCGATATGTGGAAAAAGGTGGCTATTTACTCACTACCTTTCGCTCGGGAGTGAAAAATTGGAATAATGTTATTCTAGAAGAAACACTTCCAGGAAAATTAAGCCAGCTCACCGGAATTAAAATCAAAGAATATTGTTCTTTACCTTCGGACGAGGGCAATAAGGTGAAGATAATTGAAGAAGAAATAGGGAAAGGAGTGTTCAACTGCCGGGTATGGTGTGATATTATCCGAGTAGAAAAAGCAAAGACCATTGGCCTTTATACCCAAGATTATTACCAGGGAGAGCCAGCCCTCACCATCAACAAATATGGCAAGGGATATGTTCTTTATCTGGGCACTTTCATGGATAACCAATTTTATCAAATTTTGATAGATTGGCTGTTGAAAAAGGCAAAAATAGCGCCTTTACTAAAGCTTCCCTCAGGGGTAGAGTTAAGTGAAAGGTCTAAAGAAGGAAAGAAAATATTATTTCTTTTGAATCATAACAAAGAAGCCCAGCAGGTAAAGATAGATCGAGAATACGAAGATTTACTAACCAAAAAAACACACAAGGACTTCATCAATCTAAAGGGAAAAGGAGTTAGCTGCCTGGTGGAGAAATAAAGAAAGAGGTGGATCAAATGAAAAGTAACTTTTTAAAGGTAGGTATTTTTTTGTTAATTTCTCTTTTTTTATTTACTCCAAGGCTCTTATTGGCAGAGAACCCCGAAGAAAAATTAGACCTTAATGGAGCATGGTTATTCACCCTAGATCCTCACAATCTAAGGAGAAGAGGAGGAATGGTTCAAATATGATTTTAATCCTAAAGAGTGGAATGAAGTAAAAGTTCCTCATACCTGGAATGTGATGGAAGGTCTAGAGAACTACGAGGGGAATACCTGGTATCGAAGAACCTTCTCAGTGCCAGCCTCCTGGAAGGGCTCCTATCTCAGGCTAAAGTTTGATACTACCTTTTACCTCTCCAAAGTCTGGCTAAATGGTATCTATCTTGGCGGTCAAGTTGAATAACGCCCGGAGCTATTATCGGATACCGGCCAAGCTAGGGGGTCGGTGGAGCTACGATTGGTGGCACTATGGGGGAATAGTGAGGGATGTCTACATTATGGCCACTAACAAGATCTTTGTTCAGAACCTGAGAATAGTCTCTGTTCCCGACCTGGTGGACAGCGCAGATCTTGATGTAAAAGTTACCGTCAATAACACTAGTCCCTCTCGGGCTGAGATCACTATAAAAGCATGGGTTTATGATGAGGCTACTGGTGAACTGGTTTGGGGACCGGTGGATGACTCTAATTTGCAGAGCACCCTTACCATCTCAAGAGATTCTTCCCAGGAGTTTTCTCTTGCCACTACTATGCCCCACCCTAAACTCTGGCATTTTGACCATCCTAACCTCTACAGGGTAGTCTCAGAAATTTACGATGGAAAAGGCACTCTCTTACATAAAAAAGAGGATACATTTGGAATAAGAAAGGTTGAACTTAAAGAGGGAAAATTTTACCTCAATGATGAGGCTGATAAGGCTAGTTGGTATTATGCGCCATGCTGATAGTCCTCTTTATGGTAGTGCAGAAACACCGGCTATAATGAAGAGCGACTATGAAGATTTAAAAAAGTTAAATACAACTCTTTCAAGGCCTGCCTATTATCCCCAGCATGATTTCATTATGAACTACGCCAATAAAAATGATATCCTGCTTATACCAGAAGTTCCAGCCTGGGGGCTCACTGCTGAACAGATGTCCAATCCTACAGTTCAGAAGTTACAAAAGCAAATGCTGAAAGAGATGATAGAAAAAGATTTTAACCATCCCTGTGTCTGGGCCTGGAGTCTTGGCAATGGTTTAGCTTCTACTACAGAAGAAGGAGAAAGATTTATAAGGGAAAACTACCAATACGTTAAAACTTTGGACCCTTCCAGATACGTAAGTTTTACTTCTGAATGGGTAGGTAGAAATCCGGAAGAGGATGCCTCAAGCTTTGTAGACTTCATTATGATGAATGAATACTACGGCACCTGGCATAGTCCAGAGGGCAATCTTTTAGCTCCCGCTTTAGACAAGATTCACACTTTTTATCCAGATAAAGCGGTGATTATTTCAGAATTTGGATACGCCACAGATGCGGGTGAGGCCGCTAAACTTAGAAGAAATATAAGACTGGATATTATAAGAGAGCATCTTGAAACCATCAAAAATAAGGATTTTGTGGTAGGGGCAATCTTCAAGAGCTATCAGGATTATAAAAATCATTTTGGGCTGGATACAGAAAGAGTTCTTCCTATCCATATGGGTCTGGTGACCAAAGATAGAGTTCCTAAGGAATCATACGAGGTCATTAAAAACTATTATTCACCCCTCGTGCTGGAGACTCTTGAGCACGATGCCTCTGAATTTGAAGCAGATCAAGAGGTTACTACTAATATCTGTCTCTGGTGTAGGGGCCCTTACAGCCAAGAGATACCTGTATATACTCTAAAGGATTATAGTTTATCCTGGGAAATCACAGATGTCGATGTCGGAGATAGCTCTCCAGAGGTTCTAGAAGAAAATGAAGTTTTGGGTGAGTATAACAGCCTGGAAGACCAGGCTTATGAACTGGATCCGGTTACGGGAAAAAAGTGGGGTTATCTAGCCCCAGGAAAGGCTTCGGCGTCCGAGAGCACTCCCTCGGGATGGATAAGTGAGGAAGCTTATAACGATATGAGATGGGTCCACAAAGGAGCCGATATAGGACTCACCTATAAATTTGAGCTGCCCAAAGGTGTCTTTAAGGTAGTTCTTGGTTTCTACGATGACTGGAATAAGCCTACGCGCTTTATGGATGTTTATGTAGAAGATGTATTAAAAGAGAAGGCAATGCTGGTGGGAACTAATATAACAGAAAAAGTATATCCCATTATTCGTGTGCAAGACGGTGAATTGGAGATAAGAGTTGCCAAAAACCCATCAGCTACCGGTCTTTTTGATGATCCTATCATTAATGCAATCTGGGTATATCAATTGGGTGAAGGTAAGTAATAGAGCTGGCCAGTTGGCCATAACTTTTAAAAATATAAGGTTATACGAGGAAGGAGAAAGGTCATTATGGAAAAAGAGAAATTATATCAACCCTTACTCGAGATAAGCTCTACTTCTGATATTCGCAGAATTCTTCGTTTAATTGTAAATAGTGTTATTAAGCTTAGCAACTCTCAGAGAGCCATCATTATGATTTTAGATAAAAAGAAAAAGAAACTTTGTCGGGTCGCCACGCAAACATCTAGTAGGAAGTTCTCCTACCCCATTGAACAGCCTCGAGCTAATGGCATTACATGGAGAACGATCAGGGGAAGAAAACCTATTTTGATTAAGGAGGGGAGTATCGATTTTTCAATAGTTCGGCCCGAGGAAAAAGCTAGAAAAATCAGGGCAATAGCTAGTTTTCCTCTTGTTGGGCGAGAGAGAGTTCTTGGAGTATTAACAGTGAGCAGTACTTCTGTTAGTGCTTTTGGAAGGAAAGAGAGGCAAAATCTTTCTATCTTGGCTGGGCAAGCTGCTATTACCCTTGAAAAAGCGCAGTTAATTAAAGATATAGAAGAGGCAAAAATAAAGCTTGAGAATTGGAATAAAGAACTGGAGCGAAAAGTCAAAGAAAAGACAGAAGAGCTCGAGCGCTCCCAGGCTTTGGTTTTACAGTCAGAAAAATTAGCCGGGCTGGGACAACTGGCCGCTGGTGTTGCTCATGAGATAAGAAATCCTCTGGGAATTATTGCTACTTCCATGTATTACCTCAATGAGATCCTGCCCGAAAAGAGGAAGGAAGTAAAAAAACATTTTCATATCATTGAATCTGAAATAGATCGCTGTCAGGTTATAATTAATAATCTTTTGGAATTTTCGCGAACCTCGGATATCGAAGTTGAGCCAGTGGATGTCAATGGCCTGCTTAATATGACTTTATCCCTGGTAGAGAAAGAGCTTTTTGGCCGGGATATTCGTCTCATTAAAAAGATAGAGAAGGTGCCAAAAATCAAGGCAAATTTGGATGAAATGAAACAGGTTTTTTTAAATCTTATCTTAAATGCTACCCAGGCTATGCCTAAAGGGGGAGAGCTAAGAATAATAACTTCTACCCATAATGATAAAGTAAGGATAAAGGTTAGCGATACTGGTATGGGTATCTCCAAAGAAAACCTTGATAAGATTTTCAATCCTTTTTTTACTACTAAAGAACCTGGAGAGGGAACCGGCCTTGGTTTAGCCCTTGTTCATACTATCATTGAAAGATACGGGGGAAATATCAGGGTGGAAAGCGAAGAGGAAAAAGGAACTACTTTTACCACTGAGTTACCAATTTTCAAAGGGCGATATTGAGGAGGAAAACTATGCCTTTGACTAAGATTCTTATAGTTGATGATGAGATTAATCTTTTAGAGTCCTTGGGTGATCTCTTAAAGAAAAAAGGATTCTTTGTTGGTACAGCCAAAAATGGACTGGAAGCATTGGAAAGATTTAAAGAGCATTTCTTCGATATAGCCATTGTCGATCTTAAGATGCCTAAAATGGGGGGGGAAAAGTTATTAGAGATTATAAAGGAGAGATATCCTCAAACTGTGGTTATTATCTTAACTGGTTATGGGACGATTAGAAGTGCTGTTACAGCTATGCAGAAAGGAGCTTATGATTATTTGATTAAACCATGTATGCCTGATGAAGTTTTGCGCATCATTAGTAAAATAACGGAAGAGCAAAAGTTGCGAGAGGAAAACAGGTTCTTACGGCAAGAATTGGAAAGAAAAGGAGAAATAATAACCAGGAATGAGAAGATGAGAAAGCTCAAGGATTTGATAAAACAAGTAGCCCACAGTGATGTTACAGTCCTCATTACTGGGAAAACGGGAACAGGTAAAGAGCTTGTTGCCCGGGCCGTACATTATGAAAGCCCGCGCCGGAGAAAACTCTTTATTAAGGTAAATTGTGCTGCTTTGGCTGAAGGAGTACTGGAGAGTGAACTCTTTGGACATGAAAGGGGGGCCTTCACCGATGCCTATCTTCAAAGGAGAGGTAGGTTCGAGCTGGCTGATGGGGGAACACTTTTTTTAGATGAGGTTGGAGATATCCCTCCTAGTGTTCAGGTGAGACTATTGAGAGTTCTGCAAGAGGGTGAGTTTGAAAGGGTAGGGGGAGAAGAGAGTATCAAGGTTGATGTAAGAATTATAGCTGCCACAAACCAGGACCTCTCTCGGGCTATAAAGGAAAAAAGATTCAGGGAGGATCTGTTTTATCGCCTTAATGTTGTTTCTCTTAATCTTCCCCTCTTAAGGGAAAGAAAAGAAGATATACCTTTATTAGCAGATTATTTCTTGAGAAAGTTCAAAGGAGCTAACAAGAGAGTTGAGGGAATATCCAAAGAAGCTCTCCATGCTCTCCTTTCCCATGAATGGCCAGGCAATGTCAGGGAACTGGAAAATGCTATGGAAAGGGCGGTTGTTCTAGCGAAAGGACCCTTAATAAAAATAAAAGATCTAGCTCTTTCCCCCCCGGGTCTTTCAGTAAGTCTTTCTTTGCCTTCAAGATCCTTACGTGGGGTAGAAATGTATCTTTTGAGTAATATCTTGGAAGATACCAATTGGAATTTAAAAAAAGCAGCCGAGACGCTCCAGATATCCCGTACTACTTTGTATAGCAAGATAAAAAAGCATGGATTAAAGAAATCAGAATAAAGTTTAAAGGGAAGATGTTAGAAAATTTTTTTAAACCTTATTCAATAGCAGTAATAGGGGCATCCAGGGAAAAGAGGAAATTGGGAAATCAAGTTTTGGAAAACCTTCTCAAAGCTGGATTCCCTGGCCGAATCTTCCCCATAAATATTAAGGCCGGTCCTTCAACCCGTATACTAGGGATGAAGGCCTATTCTTGCTTGATGGATGTGCCAGAGCCAGTTGACCTGGCGGTAGTGGTTGTTCCTAGCCGTCATGTCTTGTCGGTAATCCGAGATTGTGCAGCTAAGGGGACCGATTCGGTGGTCATAATTAGCGCTGGCTTTAAAGAAGTAGG
>JAUVZS010000066.1:0-6695 GCA_030602435.1 Clostridia bacterium | reverse complement strand
GCCAAAAACATATCCTGGCTCATCAATGCGTTAAGAAGTAGAGGTCCGGTGGTGGGCAGATTTAAGACTATGGCTGTAATAGTTTGCCCGGAAATAATGCTCGGAAGTACCCAGCCTATACCACTAACTATGGGGTTGATGGCTACCCTTACCGGATACTTAAATAAAAGAACTCTCTCTCCAACTCCTTTAGCCCGAGCAGTTATGACATATTGCTTACGCAGCTCATCTAATAAACATCCTCGCATAACACGAATAAGCCAGGCTGTACCAGCAGTGCCAATAACTACTATGGGGATGGGAAGATGCTTTAACATATCCACAATTTTACCTAAACTCCAGGCTGCTTCTATATACTCACGCGAGAAAAGACCGCCTACGCTAAGATTAAAATATTTGTAAAATAGAAACATCAATACCAATGCCAAAAGAAAGTTAGGGGTAGCTAAACCAGCAAAACCAATGGTAGTAAAAGTATAATCACCGACAGAATACTGGTGGGTAGCTGAGTAAATCCCTATAGGAATAGCTACGGCGTAGGTGAAAACAAGGGTAGAAAGAGCTATGGCTAAAGTTAATGGCAATCGCTTAGCTAATAACTTACTTACTGGCACTTGCCAGTAAAAGGACCTTCCGAAATCTCCATGAAACATTTTCCACATCCACTTGAAATACTGGAGATACATTGGTTGGCCCAAACCATAGGTCTTTCTTAACGACTCCATCACTTTTACATCTACCGAAGCACCTAGTGCCTTTAGCCGCATTATATAAGAAGTTAAGAAATCACCCGGGGGAAGTTGAATGATAATGAAACTAATTATGGAAACCACAAAAAGGATAAAAATCATATAAATAAGTCGTCTAAGAATGTAAAAAAGCATATTCAATCCCCTTAACTACTTTTAATTTCTTCTGTAATCTACCTTCATTAAAGTCAAAATATTTTAAAAGTCAAGAATATTTTGGGAGAAGCCTCCTTAGTCTCGGAGGCTTCTCCCTTCTGTTCTCTACTTCGATCTCGGAGGTTCCTTCCTTTTGTTCTCTACTTCTTCCAGAAGAACTGGGAGGGAACGATATTTTTCGGCATCCAATCGGTGGTGTATTCTTTAGGAACATTTTCCAGACCGTTCTTTACTATTTGTTGGTTGGGAACTCCTCCTACAGTACCTATAATCCAGATATTTTTCTTGTGCAGTTCAATTATCTCTTGAGCAAGCCGATTTACTTCTTCTTCATCTGCGGCGGCCTTTATCTGGTCCCAAATCTCCTGGAGTTTTCTGAGATCTCCTGTAGGCTCCACCCCAGCTTCTCCACCACTCATATACCAGTTACCAAATTCGTCTCCTCCCCATACAGTAGAGTCGCTTGTAATCGGTATCAGCCGTATAGGATCAAGTAGGAAAGTTGGGAAGAGGCGGTCCATGTTATCCCAACCGGATAACTCCCACTCATTTGCTACCCTTCTTTCGTGGTGAAGGTCTCGTGCCACGGGGTTAATAATGGTTTGACACCCAACTTCCTCAAAGTAGGCTTTTACCAGCTCCAGAGTCTTGGCATAAAGTGGTCCTAAGTCTGCGTGAGTATAGACCAAAACGAGCTTCTCGCCATCGGGACGCAATCGCCAGCCTTCTCCATCTTTTTGGTCCAGACCCATTTCATCCAGCATAGCGTTGGCTGTTACTGGATCGTATTCAACATAAAGCCTCGCCCACTCTGCATCATAATAGGCAGCTCCTTTGACAATCGATGCTTGTCTGGCTATGCCCAGAGCGTTAAAAATAAGCTCGTTTATTTCTTCCCGGTCAATGGCTAAGGAGAGAGCCTTTCTGAACTTGTCCTTGGCAAAAATCTCTCGTAAAGCAGGATCTTTGCAAGCAAGATTAAAGTAGATGGAGCAGTGTGTACCAGAAGCGCTATTGTACAGGAGTAACTCATAGTCTCCGGCCTCTTCATTTTCTACAAAGAGAGAATAGTTTGCCTTATTATACATTACCTGATAATCTATGTCTCCGGCCATCGCTTTCATATCTTCCATCTCTGGATCTTCCACCACATCATATACAATTCTGTCAATGTAAGGAAGCTGATTGCCTTTTGTATCCACCTTCCAGTAATAGGGATTTCTCTCATAGACTATATGCATGTCATCTCTCTCCGAGGTCATCACCCAGGCTCGTATGGTAGGACGGTCTTTCTCTATCCACCAGAACTTATATGCAAATAACTCAAACCAGTGATCAAATCCCTCTTCTTCTAAAGCTGTTTCCAGCTCATCCGCAGGGGTATAGTTTGGATGAAACTGCTTCATATAGTGTTTGGGAGCAAATAAGAGGTAGGTAGTATTGAACCAGGCTTCTGACCAGGCCAATTTCGGCAAAAAGAAGATATTCGGTTCGGGAAATCTATACTGTACTGTCCAATCATCAACTACCTCCATCTCCATTGTTGGGAATGGGTTCCAGGGGTTAAGCTCCTCATTATTCAAAATATCCTCGTAGAAGAAGACAAAATCATCAGCAGTAACGGGCACACCATCTGACCACTTCGCTCCTTTCCTCAAGTAAAAGGTAAAAACTTTCCCTTCTTCAGATACCTCGTAACCTGCGAAAAAGTTGGGTCCGAATCCTTTACTAGCATCGGGGTAATAGGTAATTAACCAATCCTCCATGAACCTGCAAAACTGCCAGTGACCCGTTTTATGCAAGTCTCCTCCGTATTGTCCAATCTCATATACTGGATCTACTACCAGAGGTTCCTCGGGAAGTCTTTCCTCTACTGAAGGAAGTTTTTCTGTGTCTACCATTATCTTTAGTAAAGGAGCTTCACTAAACTCTTCTATCGTCTCTCCAGTAGCTTCTTCATATTCTGTCGGTGTAGCCCAGCCTCCTGACCAATATTTCCCTCCTGCTAATACTGGAGTTATTCCCGCCAAGCACAAGGCTGTACTTAGCAATATCACTATCATTCTTTGTCTCATTTTTTATCTCCTTCCTTCTTTAGTTAGTTAATTTTTTCTATCTTTTGACAGTATCCTAATTTTCAGTGCACCTAAATTTCCTTATTTCAAAGATAGACTGGCCTATTACACTTCTCACCTCCTTCTCGGCCCTATTTCTATCATTTCTTTAGCCGATTTATAGCTGATTTAAGTATTCCTTTCGCTTTATATTTCTATCTTTTCAGTCTTTTTCGCCTTCCTTTCAAGATTTTTGAGGGAGTAAATCTTTTCCTGAGACTACATTCCTCATCTTTTATTTTCAAAGGCATAGAACTTATTATATGCACTTATATAGATGGTTCCATCAGCTCCTATAGCTGGAGAGGAATATATCCGATATTCTTGTACCTTAAGTTCTTCCCAGGTTTTTTTTACCCATTTTCCTATAGAAAACTCCCATTTTTCTGTCCCATCAGGATTTATACCATAAAGCTTAGTATCGAGTGAGCCTACATAGATAGTTCCGTCAGATCCTATAGCTGGCGAGGAGTTTACCCAATTTTCTGTAAGAAACTCCCACTTTTTCGTCCCATCAGGATTTATAGCATAGAGCTTATTATCCCGTGAGCCTACATAGATGGTTCCATCAGAACCTATAGCTGGAGAAGAGAAGATCCAATTTTCTGTAAGAAATTCCCATTTTTCTGTCCCATCAGGATTTATAGCGTAGAGCTTTTCATCCCCTGAGCCCACATAGATGGTTCCATCAGCTCCTATAGCTGGAGAAGACTCTATCCAGTTTCCTGTAATAAATTCCCATTTTTCTGTCCCATCAGGATTTATAGCGTAGAGCTTCTTATCAAATGAGCCCACATAGATAGTTCCATCAGTTCCTATAGCTGGAGAAGAGAAGACCCAGGCTCCTGTAAGAAACTCCCACTTTTTTGTTCCATCAGGATTTATAGCGTAGAGTTTCTTATCCCGTGAGCCTACATAGATGGTTCCATCAGCTCCTATAGCTGGAGAAGAGTACACCCAATGTTCTGTAGGAAATTCCCATTTTTTTATAGGTACCTGTGCTCCTAGATAAGGACTTCTCCCTGTATGCTTAAACTCGTAGCGAAACATAGGCCAGGGGGTATCAGCGAGTTGTGAAAATCCTGAACTGGCTCCTATTAAAACTAATCCTAATCCTAGAATAGATACAATTAAGAACCTATACTTTCGTATCAGCCTATACTTTTGTATCAACCTGCGCTTTTGTATCATTTTCCGCTTCTTATTCAAGATACCTCGACACCTGTCTGCCGTGTTGGCACAGGCAGGCGCTCTAGAGGAGTTTACCGAATCCGGGGCAAAGGATCTTTGAGCAATGCATTTAATTCCTCATGCCACAGGAGCTTTAGAGGCGCAAAGTCTTAGTACACGTACATCGTATGGATTAATATCCACTTTGATGGTTGGCCAATTCCCCGAGGCCGCAATTTCGATCTTCTTATCTTCCAGGATATCTTTAACGGAATTTATATCAGGTATATCACAAAAAGAAATCTCAGGCTGCACCCCAAAGTGGTTAGAATTGATAAGAAATAGAAAATACAAATCCTCCTTTTTTAGAAAGGTACCTTCTATTTTTCTTTCAGCCTCAGGGTTTAAATTGGAAATAAAGAACAAAGGATTAACATCTAATTTCCTTAAGAAATTGAGAAAAAGTTTAGATACCCTCCCTTCTCTTTTATGGTAATATCCCCTAAAAATATCTAAGGCTGCATAAAGTACAGCACCTTGACCATACTCACGGTATACTAATGCAGGACCGCCCTCGGGGAATTTGGCTAATATTTTACCTGGGGGTATTACTTCTACTTCATCCCAGAAACGATAGCCAGGTATCTCGGTACCTTTTTTAAAAGAGAGGTAATCCTCAGTTAATGCGAAAGAGAGCTCTTCATCATAATAAGGCATATGAGATTTATAGCCCGTGAGCTCTTCTAAGTTACAGGCGGGAACTTTATAGTAATTTAGTCTATATTCTGGGTTCTCCTCAGAGGGATCGTATGTTCGAGCATAAGAGGCAAATCTTGCATCTATAATTAAATATCCTCCATTTTTAACAAACCCTCTTAAAGCATGGGCAATGTCTTCATCTATTACATAAAAAAATGGGGCAATTGCCACTTTATAATTCTTTAAATTACCTTTTTTAACCTCATCTTCATTTATAAAGTCCACTTGTATTCTGTTTTCCCAAATCGCGGCAAAAGCTCCCAAAACTGACTCTGATGGCACCTCAGAAATCTTTTGCTTACCAGCTAAATGGCAGGTAGTTTTTGAATATATTATAGCTACTTTTGAGGGTAGGGGATTGGCATCTATTATTTCTGGATAAACTTTATTAATCTTTTGGGAAAATTCTCTGGTAATTTTAACGTACTCTGTAAGAGTCCCATCAGGCCGTGATAGAGCAAATACATTTGGATGTTGAAG
Organism: Clostridia bacterium; assembly: GCA_030602435.1. Classification (GTDB taxonomy): domain Bacteria; phylum Aerophobota; class Aerophobia; order Aerophobales; family AE-B3A; genus JAUWRC01. The sequence continues at coordinate 1,267 of JAUVZS010000066.1, read as the reverse complement.
CCGCCAAACCCAGTAAATTAAGCTTTTAGCTCCATAGGCAATAGGCCTCCAGCTCCAGAGGGCTACCCGACGAGAATCACCTATTTTTCTAATGCCCTGTTCTGAAACGCCCCAGGTACCTCCACTAAAGGCTTCCAGAGTTGTTGGTTTGGTTTCAAGCGTATGAAATCCTTTTCCTCGCCCTAAACAGCGTGAAAGCGTATAAGCAGCTGAATCTTCTATTCGATAATCTTTAATAGTGTGAGCAGGAGTGTCAGGATAATAATCCATCCCCATAATGTCCAGCACGCTGGATAAACCCCAAACATCGTGAGAACTCTCCTTAGCATAGTGGGGGGAAAAGGAGACATGCATCATTAAGTTAGTAGTGAGAGGATGTTCTTTGTCATATATTTTGACCTGATTAGCAATCCATTTTATCTTTTCTATTATCACCTCTTCATTGAAAAGAGACCATTCAAGCCATAGTCTCTCAGGAATTTGTCTATCCGGCAAAAAGAAGGTTACAGGAAATTTTTCCTCAGGATATTTCTTTTCTAGCCATACCTTAAACTTCTCAATGCAGTATTTACAATAACAGTGGTGAGCAGGCTCGTTATCTAATTGGTAGTAAACCAGGCCAGGAGCATCCCCATAATGAGAGACAAAGTTTTTAATGTAGAGAGCAGTTCTTTCCTTAAAACCAGGATGGTTAAAACATACAGTTGGCCAACGAGAGGGGGCCCTTTGCCCCGAAGAGTTAATCAACCAGGCATCTGGATAAATGTCAAAGAACCAGGCTGGAGGGGACAAAGTATCAATACCCATGATAATATATATCCCTAACTCATGGGCTCTTTTTACTACTTTGTCGTATAACCGAAAGTCAAACTTTCCCCGTCCAGGCTCAAAAGTAGACCAACTGAATTCACAGATTCGTATAGTATTAAATCCAGCCTCTTTTATTTTCTCTAAATCTTTTTCCCATTCTCCCTCTGGTTCCCATTCTGGATAAAGAGCTACACCGTAAAAAAACTCCTTCTTCATTTTTACTTCCTTAGCGAGGATTGGTTCATTGACATATTCGGACATATGGTCGTTCGTACCTCATTATGTAAAAAAAATTAATTAATTCTCAAGAAATGGGTTTGGAGGAATCTCTCATTATCAATCGAGGTTTATAAACAAAGATTTCCAAAGAACATCTACTTACAACATTATGCAAGAACTTACTTAAATTGACTTACCTCGATAAATCTCTGATTGATTTTCGTTCTATGAAAGTAGG
>JAUVZS010000132.1:0-4666 GCA_030602435.1 Clostridia bacterium | reverse complement strand
ATAGCTCAAAAGGTAACCTCGAAGTCACAAGTTAAAAGGGCAGAAATTAGAAGAATTCTTCCTTCAACAGTTCTTATCTTAGTGGAGGAAAGAGTACCCTTTGCTTATTTATCGAAGGAGAATGGCCTTTTCGAGGTGGATAGGGAAGGGGTAGTGATAGGAAAAGCAAGGGATTTACTAAATCTACCTCTAATTAGAGTAGCAGGCTCTTCTTCGCTTGAAAAGGAGGTAAAGATAGGAGTAAAAATTTTGCATACTGCCAAAAAATTAGGATTATCCTTCCCGGAGTTAAACATAGAGGATAAAGATGCTATATTAGGGTTTCTGGAGACGGGAGAGAAGGTTTATTTAGGGGAAGGGGCACACGTAGATTATCTTTCTTATCTTCCTTCTGTTTTGAAGGCTTCAAAAAGAGAAGGGGAGAATGTTAAATACATAGACCTTCGCTTTAATAATCAGGTCATTATAGGAGTGGAATAATAGCGTATAGCGTTTAGCGGATAGCGTATAGTTTTCTCAGCTGTAAGCGGTAAGTGATAAGAGACAAGAAGCAAGATGTAAGAAGCAAGAGACAGATGCATCTCTGCATCTTTGCTTCTTAATTTCTTACCCTATGGGGAGAGGGATAGGGTGAGGGGGCACGATTGAAAGATAAGCTGATAGCGGGACTGGATATCGGAACTACTAAAATCTGTGTTTTTATTGCCAGGGTAAAACAGGGAGAAGATTTTGAAATTTTGGGAGTAGGAACGGCTCCTTCTCAAGGTTTAAACAAGGGAATAATTAGTGATATTAAGAAGACTTCTTCTATGATTAAAGCGGCTGTGAGAAAAGCCGAGGCTAGAGCAGGCTTGAAAATAAAGCGAATACGGGCTAGTATCGCTGGAGACCATATCCAGGGGACGAATAACCAGGGTTTTATTAAGATAGAAAAAGAAGACAAGAGAATTACTTCCAAAGAGGTAGAAAAGGCTTTAGAGGAGGCGTCCCATATTATTCTTCCCTCAGGCAGAGAGATTATCCATATTCTTCCCCAGGAATTCGTTATTAATGGGCAGAACGAGGTAAAAGAGCCTATTGGTATAGCTGGGACAACTCTAGGAGCGAAAGTACACGTTATTACTGCTTCCTCCAATTGTCGGCAGGATATTGAGAATAGTGTAGAATCCCTGGGATATAAATGCGAAGGGGTAACTCTTCAATGTCTGGCCTCGAGCATGGCTACCCTTTCCCCTGATGAGGAGGATTTGGGAGTAGCCCTTCTGGATATAGGAGGAGGGACTACTGATTTAGCCGTGTTTTTGAAAAAAGGGATGAGGTTTACCTATGTACTGGGGGTAGGAGGTAATCAGATTACCAATGATATTGCTGTGGGTTTTCATACTACTAAAGTAAAGGCAGAAGAGATAAAAATAAGATATGGAGCTGCCTTACCGGGTTATTTTAAGAAGAAAGAAGGAATAGAAGTAGAAAAGGTAGCCGAGAGAGGAGCTTATAGAATCAAAGAGAAAGATCTTCTTGGGGTGATTCAGCCGCGGGTAGAAGAGATGTTCGAGCTGGTTGATAAAGAGTTAAAGAAAAATGGGTATAAAGATTTAATAACAGCGGGAGTAGTGCTTACAGGAGGGAGTTCTTTATTGAGAGGAATTAAGGAAAAAGCGGAAGAGGTGCTTGGCTTACCCACAAGAATAGGCTATACTAGCATAAAAGATCCGCAAGAGTTGAGCAATCCTATTTATGCTACCGCTGTAGGATTAATTCTTTACGGAATAAAAAGAAGAAAGGAACTTGCCTCCAAAAATAAACTCCGAGCAAGGGTTAAGAGGTGGTTGAAGGATTTTTTCTAGATGAGCTCTCTTAAACCAGTGATAGGCATTACTATGGGGGATGCTGCCGGTGTAGGCCCTGAAATCATTACTATGGCTCTTGCTGAGCATGAGATTCGGAATATTTGTAATCCACTGGTTATTGGAGACGCAGCTATCATTCAGCAGGCTCTTCAAATTACGGATAGTTCAGTCAAGGTTAGAAAAATAAAGGAAATAAACGAGGCTCAATTTGCCAATGGGACTATCGAGGTTGTGGATTTACATAATCTTAGCCCTCGACTCGTAGTGAAGGGGCAAGTTAGTCCTCTAGCTGGCAAGGCAGCCTTTGAGTATCTTCGGTATACTGTTGATATGGCTTTATCAGGGGATATCAAGGCTGTAGTTACGGCTCCTTTGAATAAAGAGGCTCTTAATGAGGCGGGATACAGCTATCCTGGCCATACAGAAATCCTGGCTGAGCTCTGCGGAGCTAAACAGATATGTATGATGCTGGTAGTGGGAGACCTTCGCGCAGCTCACGTCAGTGGACATCTTTCATTAAAAGAAGCTTGTGATTTCCTCAGTAAAGAGAGGATTCTTGCTGTTATCAAGCTAGCTGTTGAAGCAGTTAAAAAAATGGGTATAGCCCAGCCGCGAGTGGCTGTAGCTGGCCTTAATCCTCATGCCGGGGAAAAAGGTTTATTTGGAAAAGAGGAAATAGTTCATATTCTTCCTGCTGTTGAAGAAGCTTCCTCTGATGGAGTAAATATAGTAGGCCCCATACCACCGGACACGGTTTTTTATCGAGCTAAGGAAGGGGAGTTCGATTTAATTATAGCTATGTATCATGACCAGGGACACATTCCTCTTAAAATGACCGGATTTTTTGAAGGAGTCAATATTACCCTTGGGCTGCCCATTGTTCGTACTTCTGTTGGTCATGGTACTGCTTTTGACAAAGCTGGCAAGGGAACCGCTTCTCCTAAGAGTTTAATCAGAGCTATTCAACTAGCCACCCGAATGGCTAATTAGTCGTTAGTCGTTAGTATTTAGTATATAGTAAATGGTGAATTGTAAGGGATAAGGGATAAGTTTTAATGTAGCGGTGCCATTTATGGCACAATTGTCGGATAAATCCGACCGGTACTACTCAGCGTTCTTGGCGTACTCTGCGGTGGAAAAACTATATAACTAAATTTGAAAGGATGTCTTTCATGGTAAATGATATTAAGAATACAGAGATGGCCTCAGGTGGGAAGAGTCGTATCCAGTGGGCAGATTCAATGATGCCTGTTCTGCGCTTAATCAGAAATAGGTTCGCTCAGGAAAAGCCCCTAAAAGGGATAAGGATAGCTGCCTGTCTTCATGTAACTTCTGAGACAGTTAATCTGGCGAGAACACTAAAGGAAGGAGGAGCAGCGGTTCGTTTATGTGCTTCTAACCCTTTATCTACGCAGGATGAGGTAGCTGCTTCTCTGGCAAAAGATTATGGAGTTGATGTTTTTGCCATCAGGGGTGAGGATAAAAAGACTTATTATTCTCATATACATAGTGTTCTGGATATTGGCCCTCACATTACTATGGATGATGGGGCGGATTTGATTTCTACTATTCATTCAGAGCGAAAAGACCTGGCTAAGAAAGTTCTAGGAGGCACGGAAGAAACCACTACAGGGGTGGTTCGCCTGCGAAGTATGGCCAAAGAAGGTGTTTTAAAATATCCCATCATAGCTGTAAATGATGCAGACACCAAGCATTTCTTTGATAATCGTTACGGGACTGGCCAATCCACTATTGATGGAATTATGCGCGCCACTAATATACTTTTAGCTGGCTCGGTCTTTGTAGTCTGCGGTTATGGTTGGTGTGGGCGAGGGATAGCCATGCGAGCCAGAGGAATGGGAGCCAAGGTTATAGTTTGCGAGGTGGATTCCTTGAGGGCATTAGAGGCGAGTATGGATGGCTATTTAGTAATGCCCCTCATCGAAGCTAGCACCCTGGGAGATATTTTCGTTACCAGCACCGGGGATAGAAGTGTTATTGCCGGGGAGCATTTTGAGCGAATGAAGGATGGAGCCATCGTGGCTAACGCTGGTCATTTTAATGTAGAGATTAATTTGGATGATTTAGAAAAACTTGCTCTGGAGAGAAAAAAAATAAGAAGAGATATTGAGCAGTTTAAGTTAAAAAATGGAAAAAGGATAAACCTATTAGGAGAGGGGAGGTTGGTTAATTTGGCTGCTGCTGAAGGCCATCCTTCTCTGGTTATGGATATGAGCTTTGCCAATCAGGCTCTCTGTTGTGAATATTTAGCCCAAGAAGGGAAGAGTTTAGAAAAAAAGGTTTATGAAGTTCCCAAAGATATCGATAAACAAGTTGCCCAGTTGAAATTAAAAAGTATGGGAATTAAGATTGATAAGTTAACTCAAGAGCAAAAAGATTATCTTTCTTCCTGGAAAGTAGGGACATAAAGGAGCATAAAAATGATAGCTGTGGTAGAAACAGGGGGTAAACAACATCAGGTTAGCCCTGGCTCCACAATAAGGGTGGAGAAATTAGACGCTAAAAAGGGAGAGGAAGTAATATTAGATAAAGTTTTAATGGTAAAGAAAGATGATGAGAATCTCTTTGGCAATCCCTTGGTGCCTGGAGCAAAAGTAATAGCAGAGGTGACCAGGCAGGATAGAGCTAAAAAAATCATTGTTTACAAATTCAAGCGGCGCAAGAACTATCATCGTAAATATGGTCATCGCCAAGCATTTACTGAATTAAAGGTGAAAGAAATCCAACTTCAGCAATCAGCATAGTTATTCCCTTTTTCCCCTGCTGTTCATTGGCTTTATCGATGAACAATGAAC
>JAUVZS010000219.1:0-3427 GCA_030602435.1 Clostridia bacterium | reverse complement strand
TTAAACACCACTCACCTTTAATCTAAACGTTTTTATCTCATAAGGAGCTATAGAGAAAGAAAGTCTATTATTAACATTCAAGGAAAGCTCAGTAGCTCTTTCAAGCAGATCTACCTCTCTAATTTCTTCTACTGAAAAGTCAAGGTCAATATTTACCTCAGCTTTTTCCCCTTTGCTCTCGTACACTCTGAGGATAAGATCATCGGAGTCTTCCGCTTTTTTTAGACAACTCATTATTACACTGGGGGGATTTACCTTAATAAACGATTTTGTAGAAGGTAGACTCCCCTTCTTTGAAGATACAGGCATTGCTATAAGGGGACGGTTTAGTTCATAGCCGCGTTTTACTGTATCTGCACTCTTCCAGTCTCCCCTATGAGGATAAAGAGCATATTTAAAATTATGTTCGCCTACATCAGCCCTGGGATCAGGCTCATAGCTTGTCCTTACTAGTGTCATACGCATAGTATTGCCATTTATATCAAACCCATATTTTGTATCGCTTAAAAGGCTCACCCCATAAAAGTTGTCTGATATATCCACCCATTGAAGGGCAGGCATCTCCCTTCCGTCAGCTATCCTCTCAATATGTCCAAATGGTATCTCGAATGTGGCTTCAGTCTTGTTCAATATAGGAGTAAAGCTTACCTTAAGCATAGGAGCTTCTGTACTGCAGTCAGCTACCTCCTGCCAATCTATATTAGTTATAAAGTCAATCCTGGGCAGGCCTTTGTAAAGACAGATATCCTGGGTAATAGTAGAATTACTGAATTTATGCTTTACCCTAATCTTTCCTACTACAGGACCAGAGCTTATAATTTCTATTTCTGGATTTGTTATAAGGTTCTTCGTAGAACTGATCGGTCCTATCCTCCAGGCAGACATACTATGGGGAAGTTCGTAGAGCACTTGAAGCAAATTATTCATAATAGGAGTGGTAGATTCGATTTTCTCAGGAGCCATAGCCCCATCTCTTTGTCTTTTCATTACAGTTTTTCTGTTCTTCTTATCGTAGAGAGAAGCTATGGTTCCAGACTCACCATCAATTTCTAAGACAAAAAACTGATTCTCTAAGATAAAAGTGTTCTTTAGTATGTAATCTTCTTCTCTTTTGCCTTCAGTAATATAGAAAACTTTATACCCCAATGAGGGCACTTTTTGAGCTATAAATAAAAGCTCACCATTAAGAATCTGGGCGGGATAAATATTCTCCTTCTCGTCTTTCACTATTGGGGATGAAAATGTACTCTCTGATAATGCTACATTTACAATATCATCTCTTTCCCAGGCAAGAGGATTAAATACAAAAATGGGTAAACCTTTAGATTTTATCTGAACATTCTTTACAACCTCAGAAAGGCTATTAAAGATAATTTTTCCTGTCTTTTTTTCTACCTCTTTTGCCAATTTATTTGAGTATTCATAAGATGCACCAATAGCACTACCAGGCAGTATATCATGAAATTGATTAAATAACGCTTTCTCCCAGCCGTTGGTGAGATCTGGGTAGGAACTGCCAAGAAGTTTGGCTATTGAACCAATAACTTCCGCATCCAAAAGGAGTCTTTCACATTTTCGATTGTGCTCTTTTATATCTCCATGGCTGGTATAGCAGCCATCCCAAATAAAGTTGAGCTCATCTTTTACCACGGGGAGATTAAGCTCTTCCTCCGAGATAGCCTTGAAAAACTCTTCTGTGGTACTGAACTTCAAATGCGGGAAAACAGCTTTCTCATTAAGATTACGGGCCATCTTTATATCCTCCCTGGTAGGCCCTCCTCCATGGTCCCCTACACCATAGACAAACATAGCTTTCTTTGTTCCAAATCTTCTCTTAAAGTCTTTGCTTAGCTCGGCGAGTTCTTTAGGATTTATAAATGCATTGTATACACTATTGAAGGCAAGCACTCTTGAGCCATCAGGACCCTCCCACCAAAACATAGGAGCACCTTTACCACATCTCATAAAGTAATAATAGTCTATTCCGCTCTTTTTAAGTATCTGGGGCATGCTCCAGGGATGACCAAATGTATCGGGCTCCCAGCAAATCTTAGGCTCCACTCCAAATTTTTCTTTAACATATCTTTTGCCGTAAAGAATTTGTCGAACTATGGCTTCCCCATTTGCCATATTTAAATCGCCCTCTACCCAGGTAGAGGAAGTAACATCCCACCTTCCCTCATTTACTCTCTGCTTTATCTTTTTAAAAAGTTGAGGAAATCTCTCTTCCACGGTTTTATATGTAACAGCCTGACTTTGAGAGAAACAGAAATCAGGATATTCCTTCATCAATCGAGTTACTGTATCAAAATCACGCCGGACAACCTCAACTGTTTCTTCCCAAGGCCAGAGCCAGTTTATGTCTATATGGGCATGTCCGATAAGATGAATTACATACTGCTTTGCCAGAGATTTTAGAGGAATAAGGCTATTCCTTACCTGGTTTACCGTGGTTAGCAGTTTGGATGGTTCCAGAGTGAGAATATTTTTTGGTTCGATATCGGCGATAGCTTTTTCAGCAGTCTCTTTTCCGCCCGTTAGCTCTTTAGCAAACTTAAGTTCTTCCACAAGAGAAGCTAGCTCAAATACTACATCCTCTACTTTACTATAGCCTAACTCTACCAGAGGAATAACTGATAGACCTTCTCCAGCAAGAGCATGAATAGCGATAACATGTTGTTCACCAGGCAAAGCACTTTGGGATACAAGAATCCTCGGTGATCTAAAATCTGCCCAGTGTGGGGCGAAAAATACTTTCCTTTCATCTATAAATAATTCTGTAGCTATAAGCATAACCGAAGTTATAACCGAGGAGAAAATCTCCACTTTAGAGCCGGCTACAGAAACTCCATTGATGCTTTCTGGAATGACTATTCTCCTCCTGAACCAAGCATCCTTCTTTGCATCCCAGCTATAGGGTAAACTTACCACTTCCCAGGAAGTGTCGTTATACTCTAGTTTTTCAGCATCCACCAACTTTCCGGCCTTAAATTTCCACTTTTTCTGTTTCCGATAATCCACGAATGACTGCAATCTTTTTTCCAGAGCATTAATAATTTGATTCAATTTTTGAGACATAAATACCTCTCTTTCAACCGTCTCTATCTTCTCCTTCTCTCATCTGGCTAAGCTTACATTCTGGAGATCCTCCCTTTCCTCTAATGCTTGAACCATTGAGAAATACAGGCTACTCGCTCTATATCAGCAGGAGGCGGAACTTCATCAGATACTCCCAAAATGAGTCTGGGATGGAAAAGCTCTATTACCCTTCTCGTAAAAGCTTTAAGTTCTTCTAAGGGATAATTAGGGAGAAACATAATAGCTGGAATTCCATCCAGAAGTATTTTATCTCCTATAGATTCTTTTATTTCTTCTATGCTTACATCTCCTTGGGGAAGAGGAGTTAAAGCTTCCAGACCATCAAAAG